>DASXJY010000112.1:0-17205 GCA_036497115.1 Solirubrobacteraceae bacterium | reverse complement strand
CGCGCCTGGCCCGCGACCGCTTCCTGGCCGCTGGCTGCTTCGATCGAGACCTGGCCCGGGCTCGCCGTTGGGCCGAGGTCATCGGCGCGATCTGCACCGTCGAGCGGTAGATCGACTGGATCAGTCCGAACAGCGGCGTGGGGTTGCCGTTCTGGTCGATCTGGCCCTTCTCCACCCAAGGCGGGTCACCGCGCGGATTACCGCCGGTCCAGCCCGGGCGGGCCGGGAAGTTCTGCAGCGCGAACCAGATCGCTCCCGCCAGATAGGGCTTGGTGGCGAACACGTTCAGATGAAACTGCGCCAGGTTGGCCTGGAACTGGTAGGTCCCTCGCTCCTCGATCGGCCCGTTGCGGTTGCCCTCAAAGCCGAACTCGGTGACCATCAGGGACTTGTTCGGATAGCAGGCGTGGAGGCTGTCGAGGAACGGGCTGAGCGTGTCACGGTCGTCGGTGGTGCCGCCGCCGGCATCGAACCAGCCGAAGTAGTCGTTGAAGCCGATCACGTCGAGCGGCGCGTAGGCACCCTGGCAGGCCACGCCCGGCCAGTCCTGGATCGCCATCCCCACCGGACGCGTCGGATCCAGCTGGTGGGCGATCGCCGCCGCGCCGGCTATGTAACTGGCTTCGGTGTCGGTCGGCGGCGTGGGCAGCTCGTTGCCGATGCTCCAGAGGAGCACGGACGGGTGGTTCTGGTTCTCGGCGATGTTCTGGCGAAGGATCGCGTGGGCGCGACCCAGCCACGCCGTCTGGGTGAGGAACTGCGATGCCACCTGGTAGACCGGGACCTCTGACCACAGCAGGATCCCGTCCTGATCGGCGAGCTGGGCGATCTGGGGGTTCAGCGGATAGTGGGCGCGGATGACGGTGGCCCCGAGCTGGTGCGCCCAGCCGACCAGATTGGCCAGCTGGGTCTGGTTCAGCGCCGCACCGCTGGAGATGTTGAGCTCGTGGACGCTGACCCCGCGCAAATTCAAAGGCCGCCCGTTGAGCTCGAGCTGTCCGGACCCGGTGACGGTGACGCTCCGGACGCCGCTGTCGGTGAAGTAGCGCTGAAGCCTCCGGCCCTGGGAGTCAGACAGGGTCAGGTGGGCCTGGTAGAGGAAGGGGTCGTCAGGCGCCCACAGGTGCGGCGAGCGCAAGGTGGCACTGGCGTGCGCCACCCAGGTGGCGTGGGGGGCGATCGTGTGGCCGCCGAAGCGAAGCGACTTCGAGCCATAGCTTCCCTGCAGAACCAACGTCTGGGGTCGGGCGGTGGTGTTGCGGACCGCCACCTGCTCGTGGATCGTGGCCGCGCAGGTGGGGCAGGGGAGGGTGGGACGCACGATTACCTGCGACATGTCGGCCCGCCCCACCGGGCGCAGGTAGACCTCGCGGTTGATGCCGCCGAAGTTCCACCACCCGCCGCCCGGCCCGGGCGGCAGATCCCCGGGGCCGCGCCGGTCATCGACTCTCACGATCAAGCGGTTCACACCGCTGTGGACGCCCTTGAGGTCGAACTCGAAGGGCAGGTAGGCCCCGGCATGGGTGCCGACCTGGCGGCCGTTGAGCCAGACCGTAGCCCGGTAGTTGACCGACTCGAAGCGGATGATCCAGTTTCGGAACTTGGCCGGCACGTAGCGCGGGAAGGCGCCCGCCGGAACCGTGAAGTCCCGTCGGTACCAGCCGACCGATCCGTTCATGCTGGCCGAGCTGAAGTCGCCGGCGTTGAACGAGTTGGGCACTGCCACCGGCGACCATCCGGCGGTCCCGGCCACGTTGCGCCACCACCCGCCCCCGAGCCCGACATCGCCGGGATCGGCCTGGTAGAGCCAGGTCCCGCCGAGCAGGTAGCGGTCATCGGGACCATCGGGATACAGGGCTCCCTTGGTCGGCGCCGTGGCCGCGTAGGGAAGCTGCGCCTGGGCTCCAGCCGGGGCCGTGAGGGCCAGCGCGAACCCGAGCACCAGGGCCAGGATGGGGATCGATTTGCGCCCCATCGCCCGCCCGCCGGCCGGCGGCTTGCCACCGGGGCCACCGCTACAATCGCCCGCCGATGCCCGTCGTCGATCCGCTGAAAGAGCGGGCGCCAGCGACCGGCCCCGGCGGCGGTTCCGCAGAGCGCCGAGGCGCCTCATTCGTTCGCTCCTTGCGCAGTCCGTCGCGATCCTCGCCCCTGATCGCGGTGATCGCCTGCGTGCTGCTGGCCGCGCTGTCGGCCGCCCTGCTGCCGACGGTCCCCAGCTATGACCCCTGGTCGTGGATCGTGTGGGGCAAGGAGGTCTTCGACCCGCACCTGAGCTTCGTGGTCAGCGGCGGCCCGTCGTGGAAGCCGCTGCCGTTCGTCTTCACCACGGTCTGGGGCCTGTTTGGCAGCGCCGCGCCGACGCTCTGGGTGATCACGGCCCGGGCCGGCGGGCTCCTCGGCCTGGTCGCCGCCTGGCGCCTGGCCAGTCGCCTGGTCGGCGGCGGCCGCGCCGGAGCTTTCGCCGGGCTGCTGGCCGTCGCCGGCGTCGTCCTGACCCAGGACTGGTTCTACTACTGGTTGCGCGGCACCTCGGAGGTGATTCTGATCGCCGCCACGCTGTGGGCAGTGGACCGCTTGCTCGAGGGGCACAAGGCCCAGGCCTTCCTGCTCGGGATCGCCGCCTCCCTGATCCGCCCCGAGTGGTGGCCGTTCGTCGGCCTGTACGCGATCTGGCTCTGGTTCAAAGTGCCCGAATTCAAGGCGCCGAGGCTGCGGCTGTTGATCCTGGGCGGCCTGGCCTCGATCCCGGTCCTGTGGTTCGGCCCGCCCTGGATCGGCTCCGGTCAGCCGTTGCTGGCCGCCACGCACGCGGCGCAATACAACGGTCATCTCGGATCCGATCCGTTCGCAACCGTCGTCGGCCGGGGCGTCGATCTCCAGGTGCTCCCGGCGCTGATCCTGGCCGTCGCGGCGGTGGCCATCGGCTGGCTGCGCGATCGCGACTGGCGGCTGCTGTACCTCGGCGCGGGGGTCGCCGCCTGGTGGGTGGTGGTGGTGGCCATGACCCTCGACGGGTATCCGGGACTGGAGCGGTTCTTCCTGCCCGCAGCCGCGCTTACCTGCGTGCTCGGCGGAGTGGGGCTCGTCCGCGTGGCCCAGCTCGCCGGCCAGGCGGCGCCGGGCCGGATGGCCGCGGTGACGGTTGCCGTGGCCGCCTTGCTGCTGATCGCCTCGGTTCCGTTCACGACCACGCGGGCCAGCGATGCCCGAGCCACCTTCCCCGCCGCCTCGCGGGCTGTCAGGACCCTGGATCAGCTCTCGGCTGCCGTGGCCGCGGTAGGCGGCCACGATGCCGTGTTCCCCTGCCGGTCGAGCTTCGTCGCGGTCAACCACAGCGTTCAGACCGCCCTGGCCTGGAAGCTGCACGTAACGCTGGAGCGGGTCGGAACCTCGATGCGGGCTCCCGGGCTTGACTTCATCGGGCCCCACACCGCCACCGACGGCGCTCCGGCGGCGATCGATCACCGTCTTACCCGGGCCACGCCGGTGGCTGTCTCTGGCGTGTGGCGGGTGCTGGCGCTGACCGATCCCCGGCTGGCCCCCGACCGCTGCGTCGGGCACTGATCGCGCTCGGGGCGCGGCGGCCGTCCTGAGCTTCATCGGCCGATCACTCCCCGCGCCGAGAAGGTCGCCCTGGCCGACCGCGCGGCGCTCCCGCCGCCGGCCTTCTTTGCCTTCGGCTTGCCTTTGCCCCGCTTGGGCCTGGCCGTCGACCTGGCCTTGATCGTCAGCCTCCGCGTCACCACGCTCCGGTTGCCGGCTCGATCCTTGACGATCACTGTCAGCACATAGGAGCGCCGGCGCTTGTAGACGTGCGTGGCGGTGGTGCGCCGGAGAAACGGCTTGGCGCCGTCGCCCCACTTGACCTGCACGGATTTGATCCCCGAGGACGCCGATCTGGGTATCGGACGCGGCGCGTCGTTGGCCTTGACGGCGATGCGCAGCGTTGAGCGGATCGTGCGCGTGCCGGCGAGGGTGATCGAGACCTTGGGCTTGACGCTGTCGACAAATACCGTCGCCGCCCGCGCCACGTTGCTCAGCCCCGCCTGGTTTACCGCCGTCACCTGCCAGGTGTGGCGGCCCTGGCCGACCGGACTCAGAGCCCGCGCCGAGGTTCCGCCGGTCTGACCGATCGGCGCGCCATCGAGCGTGATGACGTAGTGCACCGGCCCCCAGAGCTCTGAGGCGTTGGACCAAGACAGAATCGGGTTCACGCTGTTGGCGTAACGAAAGCCCTGCAAGGGCACGAAGTTGCCCGGCGTCTGGTACAGCTGTCCGGCCACGACCAGGGTTCCGGCGCCGGAACCCTGGACCCACGAGACGGCCGCGTCGCCGGACAAATCGCCGCCGGCGGCGAGCCCGGCGTCGGCGTTGCTCGGCCCCAGGCCGGGCGAGGAGATCACCTGTTCGGGATTCAGCGACGAGCCGTTGGGGGCGTAGCGCAGCCGGATCTCCGGCGGGCCGGCGCTGCCCGGCACCTGCTGCCAGGCGATCATCGTCGAGACGGTGCCGGCAACCCCGGCAACGGCGTCGGGTGGCGAGGACAGCAGCTGGCTGTTGATCCTCTCGCTGACCGTGGGGCTGTCGTTGGTGGCCAGCGGCGAGCCGGTGATGTTGTGGCTCTGGTCGCCCTCGGAGAGGACCCAGCCGCGTCCGAACTCAGTGACCGCCAGCTGTGGCTGATCTGCCCCCTCCGGTCCCAGCACCGATTGGCCGTCGACCGGGGCGATGCCGTCGTAGCTGCCGGCGTGGAGTCGGTTCATCAGCACCCGGGACTGGCGGGCCGAGCCGTTGCTGAACGTCTCCTGGAACACCACGGCGGCGTAGGAGGAGTCGCCGCCGGTGCCGATCGCCGGTTGGCTCGCCGAGACCTCGCCCAGACCGCCGAACGAGGAGGGGTCGGCCTGCTGAAAGGCGACGCTCGGCGAGACGCCCCACACCCGCCGGGTGTAGATGTGGCCGGTCTCGCCCCAGGCGGCGATGGCGACCCCATCGCCGGAGGTGGCGATGGCCGGGCGCCCGGTGCCGGTACCGGCGCGGTCGGCGGCATTGGCGTCGAGCGGCGAGGAGCCCAGCGCCCACAGGCCTTGGTTGTAGTAGGCGCTGCGAACGTCGCTGCCGCCGGCGCCGGCCTCGGTGAAGGCCAGATAAGCCTTGCCCGACGGTGCCATCGAGAGGGCCGGATTGCTGGCCCCGCTGGCCAGCGGACCCGGAGCTCCCAGCGCCGAGAAGCCGTTCTGGGCCTGGACCACGTACAGAGTCCCGCCGTTCACGAACGCCACAACCAGCTGACCGGGATTGGCGGCTGCGATGACCGGCTGCGAAGAGGGCGCGGCAAGCCCTGCGTCCACCTGCTGGGGGGCTCCGAAGTGGCCGCCCAGCAATCGGGACACGAACACGTGGCGAACGCCGTTGAGCGCCTTGAGGTACACCAGCCCGCCGGTTCCGTCCCGGGCCACGGCCATGCCGTTCAGGGACTGTATGTCCGCGCTCGGACCGTCGACCACCGTGGCCGATGGGGCCAGGCTCGGGGTCCGCGGGGCGGCCGCCAGCGATGGCGTGGCCGAACCGGCCAGGACAGCCAGCAGCAACAGGGGCAGGACTGCTCGCCCCCCTCCCTTGGCCCCCCTGCGACGTGATGAAGCAATCAATCGGACACCGCTAGAACAACAGAACTCCCCGCAGGTTGCGCCGGTGGGGCGACGTTGAAACAGAACTTCCAGCCCGCGAAGGCCCCGGAAGGCGTCCGAAGCCGCGCGCAGAATGAGTGACAGATGCTCGTTCTTGGCATAGATCCGGGAACCGCGAGCACCGGCTACGGAGTGGTTCGCGGCTCGGGCTCGCGGCTGCAGGCCCTCGCTCAGGGCGTGATCGCCACCGCTCCGGGCGTGCCCGTGGAGCGCAGGCTGGCCGACATCCACTCGCGCGTCGGCGAGCTGCTCGATCGCTACGCCCCCGACTCGCTGGCGGTTGAGGAGTTGTACTTCGGGGCCAATGTCCGCACCGCCTTCGCGGTCGGTCAGGCCCGCGGGGTGGTGCTGCTGGCGGCCGGGCAGCGCGGGATCACCGCGCGTTCCTACACCCCTCAGCAGGTCAAGGCGGCGGTCTGTGGGCACGGCCGGGCCGATAAGCAGCAGGTGGCCCGGATGGTCGCCCAGCTGGTGGGTCTGGCCGCGGCTCCGACGCCCGATCACGCCAGCGACGCGCTCGCGGTGGCGGTCTGCGAGCTCAACCGAGGCCCGCTGTCCAGCGCGCTGTTGGCCGCCACCGGTTCGGGCCGCGGGGTGCCGGCGTGAACGGCCTTGACTTGCGCCGCGCCGCCGGGAGCCCGGCGTGATCGCGCTGATCACCGGCACGGTCGCGGTTCGCCGCGGGGACTTCGTGGTCGTTGACTGCGGTGGGGTCGGCTACCGCTTGGCGGTGTCAGGGGAGACATTCAGGCGGGTTCCCGCGGTGGGGCAGCCGGTGACCCTGCATACCCATCTGGTCGTTCGCGACGATGCCCTGGCCCTGTACGGGTTCGCCACCGAGCAGGAGCGCGAGCTGTTCTTGATGCTGCTGGGCGTGCAGGCGGTCGGGCCCAAGGTGGCGCTGGCGGTGCTCTCGGGCGCGCCACCGCGCGAGCTGCTGGCCGCGGTGGCGGCCGGTGACGTGGCCCGGCTGCAGTCGGCGCCCGGAGTCGGCAAGCGGACGGCCGAGCGGATCGTGGTCGAGCTGCGCGAGAAGGTCGGGGTGGCGGTGCCGGGAGGGGAGATCTCCGTCTCGCGGGGCGAGGATCCCAACTCGCTGGCCCGCGAGGCGCTGCTGGGCCTCGGCTACACCCCGACCGAGGTCGATGAGTACCTCCAAGGCGCGCCCGGTCAGAGCCCCGAAGAGCTGATCTCACACGCCTTGCGGAGCGCGCGCCGGTGAGCACCTCACCGCCACGGATCCAGGATCCCGCCGAGCTGCCGGGCGAGGAGCGCGAACTCGACCGTTCGCTGCGCCCCCGCCGGCTGGAGGACTTCGTCGGCCAGGAGGCGGTCAAGGACCAACTCGCGGTTTCGATCGCCGCCGCCGCCAGCCGCGGCGATGCGCTCGATCACGTCCTGCTCGCCGGGCCGCCGGGCCTGGGCAAGACATCGCTGGCGCAGATCGTGGCCGCCGAGCTGGGGGTGCCGTTCGTCCAGACGGCGGGGCCGGCGCTGGAGCGCAAGGGCGACGTGGCGGCGTTTCTGACCGCGCTGGAGCCGCGGGCGGTGTTCTTCGTGGACGAGATCCACCGCCTGCCGCGGGCGCTGGAGGAGACGTTCTATCCCGCCATGGAGGACGCCGAGCTGCCGATCACCGTCGGCCAAGGCGCCGGGGCGCGGGTCGTCACCCTGCCGCTGCCCCCCTTCACGCTGATCGGGGCCACCACCCGCACCGGCCTGCTGACGACCCCGCTGCGCGATCGCTTCGGGATCCAGCATCGGCTCGAGCACTACGGAGCCGAGGACCTGGGGCGAATCGTGACTCGGTCGGCGCGGCTGCTGGGCGTCGAGATCGAGCCGGCCGGGGCCGAGGCGATCGCCCGGCGCAGCCGGGGCACGCCGCGCGTAGCCAACCGCCTGCTCAAACGGGTGCGTGACTACGCCGAGGTCCGCCACAGCGGGGTTATCTCCGACGCCGTGGCGGTCGAGGCGCTGGAGCTGCTGCAGGTAGACGAGCAGGGTCTGGATCGCCTGGACCGCGAGATCCTGTCGGTGATCTGCGACAAGTTCGGCGGCGGGCCGGTCGGCCTGTCCACGCTCGCTGTCGCGGTGGGCGAGGAGCGCGACACGATCGAGGACGTCTATGAGCCCTACCTGCTTCAGCGGGGGCTGATCGAGCGCACCCCGCGGGGGCGCGCGGCGACCAGGCGGGCGTTCGCGCACCTGGGGCTCGAGCCGCCGGGCCCGCTGGCCCTGCTGTAGGGGTCGGAAAGGCTTATCGACCTATTCGGCAGTCTGTCTATCCTGCCTCTCTCATGAGCCGTGAGCGCTACTTCATCTGTCCTCACTGCGGCAACCGCTCGATGGGCACCGACCGCAACGCCGGCTTCCGGCGCGAGGCCCGCGGCTGCGATAAGTGCGGATTCGCCTATCTGTTCGAGCTGCTCGACGACTACTACCCGGCGCCGAATGCGGCCTTCTTCGCCTGCGATGGCGACGGGCGCATTGTCGACTGCGGCCGGGGGTCGTTCGAGCTCACCGGCCTAAAGACCGAGCAGGCGATCGGACGCCCGGTCAAGGATGTCCTGGGGTTGCGCTTCGACGACGGCGGCGACCACGTCGGTACCGCGCTGGAATGGGAGGTTCGGGTCCAGAACAAGTCAGTCGAGGTGCACGCCGAGCACGACCTTCCGGCCCGGGCGGTGGCCGACATCTTCCCCGCCTACGACGACGATGACGGCGGGGTGCTCGTGGTGCTCACGCCCACCAACCACAACAGCTGATCCCCGCGTGGGCGCCCTAGACAGCCGGTAGCGCCCGCGCCCTTCCTCTAGCATCTCCCTCAGCCCGATGTCAGACCGCCAGCGCCACGGCTTCGTCCTGCTCCTCGTCGCCGGGCTCATCGCAGCCTCGGTATTCGTGATCTTCACCCAGAAGACGCGACTCGGACTCGATCTTCAGGGCGGCGTGCAGCTCGTCTACCAGGGCGAGCCGAGCCCCCAGACCCCCAAGGTCACTCAGGACGCCCTGAACCGGGCGGTCGACATCATGCGCCAGCGAGTCGACCAGCTGGGTGTCTCCGAGCCGGAGATCCAGACCTCGGGCGGCAACCAGATCACGGTCGGGCTGCCCAACGTCTCCGACACCCAGCGGGCCGTCAGCGAGGTCGGCACGGTCGCCCAGCTGTACTTCTATGACTGGGAGGCCAACGCCCTGACGGCGAACGGAAAGACCGTGGCCAGCCAGCTCGCCGCCCAGGATCCAACCGCGACCACGATCAGCCAGGGCACCGCGGCGGCGGGCCCCGGCGAACCCGGGGCCGGGAGCATGCCGCTCTATCAGGCGGTCAAGCTGGCCGCCCAGCAGCCCAAGTCGGTCAGCCCCCACAACGCCCGCCTCGGTCCCCAGTACTACATGTTCGGCGCCCCGGGCAGCGCGGCCTGTGCGGCGAAGGCAAAGGCCGATCACACCACCCCGGCCGCCGGCCAGCACTGCCTGCTCTCCGGCCCCGACAACGAGACCTACGCGGTCTCGCAGCAGCAGGCGATCCAGAACCTGGCCGCGCAGCTGCCCGCGGGCGTCAAGGCCTCCGACGGCCAGGTGCTGGTGGTCCAGCAGGGGACCGTGGTCCTCCAGGCCGCCAACCCGAGCGCCAACCAGAAGACCGCGTTCGACAGCCCCTCGGCCCAGTTCTTCGTCCTGCGCGACAACGTCTCGCTGCGCGGCTCTGACATCACCAACCCGCAGCAGAGCACCGACCAGTCAGGCTCCCCCGACGTCACCTTCGGCTTTAACTCCAGGGGCCAGAACGCGTTCCAGAACGTCACCGGCGCGATCGCTCACCGGGGGGCCTCGGCGGGCTCGTTCGGTCAGGCGCTCTTCCAGCACTTCGCCGTCGCCCTCGACAACCAGCTGGTCACCGTCCCGCGAATCGACTTCAAGCAGTATCCGGACGGGATCACCGGCGGCGGGGGAGCCGACATCACCGGCGGCTTCACGATCCAGTCGGCCCAGGATCTGGCCACCCAGCTGCGACTCGGCGCGCTGCCGATCAACCTGAAGCTGATCTCCGAGTCGCAGGTGTCGGCCACGCTGGGCAAGCAGGCGCTGCACCAGGGCCTGGTCGCCGGAGCCGTCGGTCTGCTGGTCGTGGCGCTGTTCTTGATCGCCTACTACCGGGTGCTGGGGGTGATCGCCACCGCCGCACTGGCCGCCTACGCGCTCTACTTCTACGCGCTGATCAAGCTGATCCCGATCACGCTGACGCTGCCGGGGATCGCCGGCCTGATCCTGACCATCGGCGTCGCCGCCGACGCCAACATCGTGATCTTCGAGCGCGTCAAGGAGGAGATACGCGGCGGGCGCTCGATCCGGGCCGGGATAGCCACCGGCTATCGCAAGGGCCTGACCGCGATCATCGACGCCAACGTCGTAACCATCATGACCGCGTTCATCCTGTTCGTGCTGGCTACAGCAGAGGTCCAGGGGTTCGCATTCACGCTCGGAATCGGGACGATCGTCTCGCTGTTCACGGCGGTCCTGGCCACTCAGGCGATCCTGATGACGGCCGCTGACTCGCGCACGATCGCCCGCCCCTCCGCGCTCGGCGCCGGCGGCAAGCACCGCACGTGGCGGTTTGACTTCATGGGCGCCTCGAAGTACTTCTTCTCGCTGTCGGGCGTGATCCTGCTGATCGGCGCGCTGGCCATCGGCGGGCGGGGCCTGAACCTGGGAATCGACTTCACCTCGGGCACGCGGATCACCACCGCCCTGGTCGCCCCGGCGTCGGCGGCCCAGGTCGGCGCCACCGCCAGCAGCGCCGGCGCCAGCAGCCCCCAGGTCCAGAAGGTCGGCGGCAAGGGCAACGAGTTCGAGATCTCCTCCAAGCAGCTAGCCCCGAAAAACGTCACCGCGGTCCAAGCTGCGCTGCAGAAGCGGTTCGGGATCAGCGAGCATCGCTTCGACACCACGTCGGTCGGCCCCACGTTCGGACGCACGGTTGCCAACAGCGCCGTGATCGCGATCATCGCCTCGCTGCTGGTGATCTCGGTGTACGTCGCGCTGCGGTTCGAGTGGAAGTTCGCGGTTCCGGTCCTGATCGCCCTGATGCACGACCTGCTGATCACCAGCGGCGTGTACGCACTGACCGGGCGGGAGGTGACGGTCGACACGGTCGCGGCCCTGCTTACCATCTTGGGCTACTCGCTCTACGACACGATCATCGTGTTCGACCGAGTCCGCGAGAACATCCCTCGGATGCCGCGAGCTGCCTTCTCGCAGATCGTCAACCGGTCCATGTCCGAGGTGCTGACGCGTTCGATCGCCACCACCTCGTGCACCCTGATGCCGATCCTGGCCCTGCTCCTGTTCGGCGGCTCGACGCTGAAGGACTTCGCCTTCGCGCTGCTGATCGGGGTGGCCTCGGGCGCCTACTCGTCGATCTTCATCGCCTCGCCGGTGCTCACGCACTGGAAGGAGCGCGAGTCGGTGTACCGCGCTCGGCGCCACCGGATCGAGACCGACTTCGGGGCGGTGCCCGCCTACGCTGGGTCCGGCGCCGACGTCGAGCCCACGCGCGAGCGGTTCCGTCGCCGCTCCGGCCGGTTGACCGAGCCTGAGCCCGAGACCCTGTCGGCGGCTGAGTTCGAGGCGCTCAAGCAGGACATCGTGGCCGAGGAGCAGGAGCCGGGCGGCCGGACCTCGACCCTGACCAAGCGCCTGTCGCGCACCGAAGAGGGGGGCGGGTCCCGAGCCAAGGGCGGAGGGTCCGGGGCCAAGGGCGGAGGGTCCGGGGCCAAGGGCGGAGGATCCGGAGCCAAGGGCGGTGGGCCCGCGGCCAAGGGCGGGGGATCCGGAGCCACGGCCGGGGGATCCGGGGCCAAGCCCGGCCGGTCCGGGGCGCCGGGCGGCGGCCCCAGCCCGGCGGCGCCCCCTCGCGGCGGGCCCAGCCCGGCGGTCCCCCCGCGCCCCGAGGAAGCCAAGCCTCCGGCCGCCAACGGTGACGAGACACGTCCGGCGGAGCCCAAGACCGACGGCGGGGACGGGTTCCAGCGCGCCCCCGACGTGGCCGAGAACGAGGGTGTGGCGCCGAGCCAGAAGCCCAGCCGTCCCGCCAAGCCGCGCCCGCGCAACCGCCGTCACGGGAGGCGTCGCTGATGGGCATGCTGGCCTGGGTGATGATGGGCCTGGCCGTATGGCACTTCACCATCTGGCTGCCCGACCGCTTCTGGGGCGGGATCGTCGGCGCCTTCATCGGGGCCTTGATCGGAGCCGCTGTGTTCGGGCTGCTGGTCAACGGGTTTCACATCCCGGGCCGGGCGGCGACCGACCTGCTGACCGCCGTGGAGGCCATCCCGGGAGCGGTGATCGGGATCGGCCTGGTGTACTTCGAGGGCCTGCGCCGAGAGCGGGCGGCGGGGGTCGAGCCGGTCTCGCTCTAGCCGGTCCCGGGGGCCGCTCGCCGCGGGCTTGACCAGCCCCCGGGATCTGTCTGGGACGGCGCCTACGCTGGCGCCATGCTCGAGGCCAGTGCCGCTGCCGCCGTAGCTCCCCAGCCCGCGGATGCGTCGCGTCCGGCGCTCCGGCTGGCCGAGTCGCCGCCGCCCCCCGTAAAGTCGCCCCGGCTCGAGATCCCGGCCTATCCACTCGGCGACGCGCTGAGGCTCGAGCGCGAGCTCGGTGTCAGTCACGTCCTGGCCCAGATCCTGGTCCGCCGCGGCCTGGGCGAGCCCACTGCCGCGCGGTCCTATCTGGACGCCGGAGACCGCCACGATCCGGCCGCGTTCACCGGCCTTGACGAGGTCCTGACCGTGATCCGCCGACACCTGGCCGCCGGCAACCGGATCACCGTCCACGGCGACTATGACGTGGACGGGGTGTGCGCGACGGCGATCATGATCCGCGCCCTGCGCTCCTTGGGAGCCAACGCCGACTGGTTCTTGCCCAGCCGGATCGACGACGGCTACGGGCTGTCGGGGCGCAACCTCGAGCGACTCGCCGCCCGGGGGACCGCCCTCGTGGTGACCGTCGACTGCGGGATCACCGCGGTCGACGAAGCCGCGGTGGCGCGGGCCGCCGGGCTCGAGCTGGTGATCACCGATCACCATGCTCCGCGTGCCGATGGCCAGCTACCGGACTGCCCTGTGGTCCATCCGGCGGTTTGCCGCTACCCGTTCGCGCATCTGTGCGGGACCGGCGTGGCGTACAAGCTCGCCGAGGCCCTGGGCGCCGAGACGGTCAGCGACGACCTCGACCTGGTCGCCCTGGCCACGGTGGCCGACCTGGTGCCGCTGGTCGGCGAGAACCGGCGGCTGGTCCGCGAGGGGCTGCGGGCGCTGGCATCCACCGGCAAGCCGGGGCTCCGGGCGCTGATGACGGTCACCAAGACCGATCCCAGCGCCCTCGACACCGGCACGATCGGATTCCGCCTGGCCCCTCGGATCAACGCCGCCGGCCGGCTGCGGCGAGCCGACGCGGGCGTGGAGCTGTTGTTGACCGAGGACAGCTCCCGGGCCCGGGAGATCGCAGTCGAGCTCGACGCCGTAAACGTCGAGCGTCGCGCGGTCGAGCAGCGGATCCTCTGGGAGGCCGAGTCGCAGCTCGCCGAGTCCGGAGACCGGCCTGTGCACGTCCTGGCCAGTGAGGACTGGCATCCCGGGGTGATCGGGATCGTCGCTTCGCGGATCGTCGAGCGCTATCACCGTCCCACGATCCTGATCGCGCTCGAGGCGGGGGTCGGAGCGGGGTCGGGACGCAGCATCCCGGGCTTCGATCTGCTCGCGGCGCTGCACGCCGCCGCGCCGCACCTGGAGCGCTACGGCGGTCACCGCGCCGCGGCCGGGCTGACCGTTGCCGCGCATCGCCTCGACGACTTCCGCGCCGCGCTGGAGCGCCACGCCGCCGAGGTCCTCACCCCGGATCTGCTCGAGCCGGTTGAGCGGGTCGACGCGGTGGTCTCGGGGGCCGAGCTCGGGCTCGACCTCGCCGAGGAGCTGGAAGCGCTGGAGCCGTGCGGGATGGCCAACCCGGCGCCGCGGCTGATGGTCGCCGGCGGGCGCCTGGTCGACGTGCGGCCGATGGGGGAGGGCCGTCACGCCCGGTTCTCGGTCAGCTCCGGCGGCGTGCGGGCCCGGGCGGTGGCGTTCGGCTGCGACGGGCGCCTGAAAGCGGTCGCCGAGCAGCCCGTCGATGCCACCTTCAAGCTCGAGCGAAACGCCTGGAACGGCGCCGTTGAGCCACGGCTGGTGCTGCGCCACTCCCAGCCCTGTTCCCCGGGCCCGATTGCCCTTCTGGGCGAGCCCGACGACTACCTCCGGGCGGCGCTGGCCGAGGTCGATGCACCGCTTGACGCTGCACCCGCTGCTGGCGGCGCCTCGGTGAGACGGACGGTTATCGACCGTCGCGGCCAGAGTCCCCTGGCGGTGTTGTGTGATGCGCTGGCCGGCGGCGGTCCGGTGCTGGCGCTGTGCGCGGACGTCCCCCGGCGCTTGGAGGGGCTGCGGTCCCGGGTGGGAGGTTTTGCCCTGACCTGCCATCAGGCCGTCGCCGCCGACCCGTTGATCGCCGGCCGGTTCACGCAGTTGGTCGCGCTCGACCCGCCGGTGGGCGAGGCCGAGCACGAGCTGCTGCGGACCGGGAACGGGTTTACCCACCTGGCCTGGGGCGAGGCTGAGCTACGCTTTGCTGAGCAGATACACGAGCTGGAGTACGGACTCCGTGGTTCGCTCGTCGCCTTCTACCGAGCCCTCAGGGATCGGGAGCGGGCGGCCGGTGAGGAGCTCGAGCAGCTGCTTCGCGGCGATGGTCCGCACAGTCGATCGGCTCGTTTGGCCGGAAGATTGATGCGGGTGCTGGCGGAGTTGGAGCTCGTCAGCCTCGACCGGGATCTGCCGGCCCTGGCGATCGCGGGCCGAGCACCCACCGCGCTCGAGCGCTCGCCGTCGTACCGGGTCTACGCCCAGCGATACGAGGACGGACGGCGATTCCTGACCAGCCCAAACCACCCGCCAAGCGCCTGAGCCGAACCACCGGCCGGGGCGACCAGGGCCGGCCTGACCGGGCGCAGGTGCCAGTGCCGGGTCAAAACGGCGGTGGTGTGGCGAGCTCGACGATCGTCGCCGCCGAGCGGGCGCCGGTCGACGGCATCGAGGATCCGCAGCCCCGCCAGCTGGTCAAACGACCCGACCTCTCGCCGGTCGAGCAGAGACTGCTCGGGGATCTGTTTGCGATCGTCGAGGAGCACGCCGACCAAGCCGCGGTGACGATCGATCGCGACCGGGTCGAGGAGGCGTTCGTCTACTCCTGCGCGCATCACGCCGACCAGCGGCGGCGCTCCGGCGAGGACTTCATCAACCATCCCGTGGGCGTGGCCAAGATCTGCGCCGGCATGCGCCTCGACACCGAGACGCTGTGCGCCGCCCTGCTGCACGACACCGTCGAGGACACCAGCGCCTCGCTCGAGGAGGTCACGGCCGCGTTCGGCGACGAGATCGGCGGCCTCGTCGACGGGGTCACCAAGCTGACCGGACTGACCTTCCAGTCGCGCGACGAGGCTCAGGCCGAGAACTACCGCAAGATGGTCGTGGCGATGGCGACCGACATCAGGGTGATCCTGATCAAGCTCGCCGACCGGCTGCACAACATGCGCACGATCAGCGCGATGCCCAAGCAGAAGCAGATCGAGAAGTCGCGGGAGACGCTCGACATCTACGCGCCGATCGCCCACCGGCTCGGCATCCACGCGATCAAGTGGGAGCTCGAGGATCTCGCCTTCCAGACGCTGCATCCACGCAAGTACAACGAGATCAAGGGGCTTGTCGCTCAGCAGCGCGGCGAGCGTGAGCGCTACGTCAACGAGGCCGGCGAGTACGTCGCCCAGGAGCTGGCCGAGCTGGGGATCCACGCCGACATCTCCGGTCGCGCCAAGCACTTCTACTCGATCTACTCGAAGATGACCAAGAAGGACCGGGAGTTCAACGAGATCTACGATCTCACCGCGATGCGGGTGATCGTCGACTCGGTCAAGGACACCTACGGCGCGGTGGGGGTGATCCACTCGCTGTGGAAGCCGCTGCCGGGACGCTTCAAGGACTTCATCGCGATGCCGAAGTTCAACATGTACCAGTCGCTGCACACCACGGTCATCGGTCCCGAGGGCCGGCCGTTGGAGATCCAGATCCGCACCCGCGAGATGCACGACCTGGCGGAATTCGGGATCGCCGCCCACTGGATGTATAAGGAGAACGCACCCCGCGCAGAGGGCGAGCGGACGCTCCGGGACCCCGACGGAAAGCTCAAGTGGCTGCGCTCGTTGCTCGATTGGCAGCAGGACCTGCGCGATCCCCGGGAGTTCATGGAGACGCTCAAGATCGACCTGTTCGAGGACGAGGTGTTCGTCTTCACCCCCAAGGGCGAGGTCAAGTCGCTGGCCGCCGGCGCCACGCCCCTGGACTTCGCCTACGAGATCCACACCGACGTCGGCCACCGCTGCGTGGGCGCGAAGGTCAACGGAAAGATCGTCCCGCTCTCCTACCAGCTGCGCTCGGGCGACATCGTCGAGGTCCTGACCTCCAAGCGCGAGCGCGGGCCCTCCCGTGACTGGCTGGCGCTGGTCAAGACGACCCGAGCACGCAACAAGATCAAGGCCTGGTTCAAGGCCGAGTCGCGCCGCGACTCAGAGCACGCCGGCCGAGAGCTGCTCCAGGAGCACCTCAAAAAGCAGGGATTGCCGGCTCAGAAGCTGGTCGGCTCGCCGCTGCTGGCCGACGTGATCCGCGAGATGGGCTTTCGCAAGGGCGATGACTTCTACATCGCGCTGGGCGGGGCCAAGATCTCGCCCAAGGTCGTGGTCAACAAGGTGGTGCAGCGCCTCAAGCAGGGCGAGGCAGCCGAATCGGAGCCGACGGCCGCCGACCACCTGCTGAAGACCAACCGCCGGCGGGTACGGCCGACGACGTCCTCCTCACGTTTCGGGATCGCGGTCGAGGGGATCGACGAGGTCATGCTGCGGCTGGCCAAGTGCTGCCGCCCGGTTCCCGGCGATCCGATCGTCGGCTACATCTCGCTGGGACGCGGGATCACCATCCACCGCGACGACTGTCCCAACGTGGCCGTGCTCAAGAAGGACCCGGACCGCTTCACCCAGGTCGCCTGGGATGGCGACGCCGACACCGCCTTCCGCGTCGAGATCGAGGTCGACGGCTGGGATCGTCACCGCCTGCTGGAGGACATGTCACGTACGTTCGCCGAGGCCGGGATCAACATCCTCGACGCGCATTGCACGGTCAACCACCCGATGGTCAAGAACCGCTTCGTGGTCGAGGTGGGAGACACCCGCACACTTGACCAGGCGATCAACCGCCTGCGCAACATCGACGCGGTGTTCGACGCCTACCGGGTGACGCCGGGCTCCGGCTGAGCGCCGGTTTCTGGGGCGGACCGAGCGGCTTGGGGTGAAGCCGCGGTCGCTGCGAGTTTCTCGCTGGGCCCACGAGGGGGTGTGGCGTCCTACTTACGGTATGCGTAAGTAGGA
>DASXJY010000111.1:0-9722 GCA_036497115.1 Solirubrobacteraceae bacterium | reverse complement strand
GTCAGCAGCCGGTGGGGCTGCGAGGAGGCCTTCAGCGAAAGGAAAAACTCCTGCCGGCGCAGCTCAAACCGCTTTCTGGCCCCGATTATCGTCCCCAATGCGCAGGCGTCCATGAACGTCACCCTCGAGAGATCGAGCTCGACGTCGCGCCCGGCCAGCAGTTCCCGGAGCAGGCTGGCGTTCAGCCGCGGCGACGTGGCGATGTCGAGCTCGCCGCGAACTTCAACGCGGATCCTTCCCGGCGCCGACTCGATCCCGCGGATCGCGAAGGGCGCACCGTCCTGATTTTCGCTCGACGATCTCGACGTTGACTCGGTCAATGCACCTCCTGGCGGCAGGCTAGTTGACGTCCCGGCTCTCACCGGGGTCCGGCGGCGGCCGAGGTTGCAAACGAACGTGTCTCGATCTCCAGGTCGCCGCGCGTTAAATCGCAATCGGGGCCTCACGTCAAGAGCTCGACCGTCCTATTCCCGGGCAAGCCACGGTGATGAGCCCATGCGCCCGGCCACGGTGATGAGCGCCCGCCCCGGCTGCCGGCAACGCAAACGTCCCAATCGACCTCGCGCGGCGGAGGATCGGGACGTTTGCCGACTGGGCGAGCGCAAACGTCCCACTCGACCGTCGCCGGGGGAGCATTGGGACGTTTGCCGCGCTGGATCCCGCTCGGGGCTACGGCGCCAGCGAGCGGACGGCCCCGCCGCCCGGACTACGGCTGCAGCAGGATCTTGATCGCTCCGTCCTGCTTTTTCTGAAAGATCTCGTAGGCGTGCGGAGCGTCGGCGAGCGGGAGCTTGTGGGTGGCGAGATCTTCGACCCCCAGAGGATCCTCGGGGTCACTGACCAGCGGCATCAGGTCATCGATCCAGCGCTTGACGTTGGCCTGGCCCATGCGCAGCTGGACCTGCTTGTCGAACAGATCCATCATCGGCATCGGATCGGCACTGCCGCCGTACACGCCGCTGAGCGAGATCGTGCCGCCCCGCCGTACGGCGTCGATCGCCGCGTGCAGGACGCTCAGCCGGTCGATGCCCGCCTTGTCCATCATCACCTGGGTCACGCGGTCAGGCATGATCGAGGCGAGCTGGTGGGTGAGCTTGCCCAGGGGCGCACCGTGTGCCTCCATGCCGACGGCATCGATCACCGAGTCCGGTCCGCGTCCGTCGGTCAGCTCCCGCAGCTGGTCGGGCGCCTCAACGCCGTCGCTGACGTCGATCGGATGGATGCCGTGGCGGCTGGCCATCTCCAGCCGCTCGGGCACGAGATCGATTCCGAACACCTGTGAGGCGCCCTGCTGCAGGGCGATGCGCGCCGACATCTGCCCGATCGGGCCCAGTCCGAACACCGCTGCCGTGCCGCCCGTGGGGATGTCGGCGTAGGCGACGGCCTGCCACGCCGTCGGCAGCACGTCGGACAGGTAGACGAAACGCTCGTCCGGCGGCCCCTCGGGAACCTTGATGGGACCGAACTGCGCCTGCGGAACCCGGAGGTATTCGGCCTGTCCGCCGGGCACCTGCCCGTAGAGCTTGGTGTATCCGAGCAGCGCGGCGCCCTTGTGCTGGTCGCGGACCTGGGTGGTCTCACACTGCGAGTAGAGCTTCTGGTCGCACATGTAGCAGCTGCCGCACGAGACGTTGAACGGGATCACCACGCGGTCGCCCGGCTGGATGTGCTCCACCGCCGAGCCGACGGCCTCCACGATTCCCATCGGCTCGTGGCCGAGGATGTCCCCCTCGTCCATGAACGCGCCCATCACCTCGTAGAGGTGCAGATCGGAACCGCAGATCCCGCTCGAGGTGACCCGGATGATGGCGTCCGTCGCCGCCTCGATTGTCGGATCGGCAACGGTGTCGACCCGAACGTCTCGCTTGCCGTGGAATGCCACTGCTTTCATCGTGCTTCCTTTCAGTTCGCTGCCGGCTGGCTACCCACGGGCGGGGTGAAATCACGGCCCGTTTATCTCACCCGCCCCGGGGTAGATCCGCGGCATGGACGACCGGCCGGCCGAGGACGACAAGCAGCAATCCGACGGCGCCCCCGAGGATCAGCCTGAGGAGCCGGGAGCCGAGGGCGGCTCGCGCAGTCCGGCGGCCGACAAGCTGCCGGGGGCGCCCGCCGACGACGACTCCGCGGTCGGCGACACCGACCAGCACTCGTCGGCCTGAGCTGCGGGACCGAGCCGCGCTAGGCCACTAGCGGGAGGAGAGGCGGGGTTGGAGAACGCGTTCGGTAGTGGCCGTGCCTTCTCGATCGGCGTCGAGGAGGAGCTGTTCCTGGTCGATCCCGTCACCGGCCAGCAGGTCAATGCCTCGGCGGCGGTGATCGAGCACCTGCCCAAGACCCGGTGGGCGGGTGAGATCGCGCCCGAGCTTCATGCCTGCCAGGTGGAGTTGATCAGCGAACCCTGCTCTCGCAGCGCCGACGCGGTGCGGGCGCTGCACCGGATGCGGGAGGTCGTACTCCAGACCGGCGCCGGCCTGCTGGCGGCCGGCACGCATCCCTCCGCGCTGGAGGGCGAGGCCGAGATCACCGACAAGGAGCGCTACGAGCGCATTCGAAATCTGCTCGGCGATGCCGCCGTGACCCCGGTTGCCGGCCTGCACATTCACGTCGGGATGCCTGACGCCGAGACGGCCATCCGGGTCTTCAACGGGCTGCGCCGGCACCTGCCGTTGCTGATCGCGCTGGGCGCCAACTCGCCATTTCGACACGGTCGGGACACCGCGCTGGCCTCGGCGCGGGAGGTCACGATCCGGGCCTGGCCGCGGTCGGGCGTACCCCGGGCGATGCACGACTTCGCCGATTTCTGCGCCATGGCAGAAGTGCTCGTGAGAGCCGCCGGGGTCCCTGACTACACCTGGTTCTGGTGGAAGCTGCGACCGCATCCCCGCCTTGGCACGGTCGAGATCCGCGGCGTCGACGTGCAGTCAACGCAGGCCGAGACGGCGGCCCTGGCCGCGCTCGTCCACTGTCTGTGCCGCCACGAGGCGCAGGCCGGCGACGCGACCTCCGACCCTCCGGCCGAGGTGGTCGAGGAAGGAGTGTTCAGGGCGGCGAGGTTCGGCGTTCGGGCTGAGCTTCCCGACGCCGAGGGAAGACTGCGCCCCGCGCGCGAACTGCTGACGGAGGTCCTGAACACGGTGCGCGGCCACGCCCGCGAGCTCGACTGCGAGGAGCAGCTCGACCTGCTGGCCGGCCTGGTCGCGCGCGGAGGTGGCGCTGGGCGCCAGCGCGCCTACTACGAGATCGCCGGGATGAGCGCCCTGCTGCGCGGACTGACGCGGATCACGGCGGGGGACGAGGAGCCAGACCGCGTGAGCTCCTCGCCCCGAGCGGCTGAGCCGGCTTAGGGCCAGCGCAGCCGCTGGCCCTACGCGGTGAGCTTGGGCTCGATCATCTCCCGCACGCGCATCGACGCCCGTCCCAGCAGCCGGGAGACCTGCATCTGAGAGCAGCCGAGCCGCTGAGCGATCTCGGTCTGCTTGAGGTCCTCCTGCAGGCGCAGCCGCAGCGCCTCTCGCTCCAGGAACGGGAGGCGCTTGAGCGCCGCCGACAGCGAGGTGCTGGTCTCGACCAAGCCGATGCGGTCGTCCTCGGTGCCGATGCTGCTGCCCAGCGACTCCGGCTCGGAGTCGACCGTGTTGTTGTTGGACGGAGCGTCGAGCGACACCGAGTAGTGGGCTCTGCCGGCGTCGAGGCCGATCAGCACGTCCTCGGTGGAAATCTCGAGGTACTGCGCGATCTCCTCCACGCGCGGCGCCCGGCCCGAGCGGGCCGACAGCTGGCGCGAGCCCTTGTCGACGCGCAGCGCGAGCTCCTGAGCCCGGCGCGGCACGTGCGCCGACCAGCCGGTGCTGCGGAAGTAGCGCTTGAGCTCGCCGAGGATCGTCGGTATGGCAAACGACGGAAAGCCGACGCCGCGGCCCGGATCAAACCGATCGATCGCTCCCAGCAGCCCGATGCTCGCGACCTGCAGCAGGTCGTCGAACGGCTCATACGGATTGGTGTAACGGGCCGCCAGCTTGCGAGCCAAGGGCAAGAATCGCTCCACCAGCTCGTCACGGGCAGCGCTGTCGTCGTCGCGACGCAGGCGCTCAAACAGCACGTCCGTGTCGATCTGGTTCTGGTGGTTCTCAGACGCGCCCGGGCGCGTAACTTCGGTAACGGTTCTTTCGCCGTTCATTCGATCTCCTTTCGAGGGTCCCGCTCGTGCGATAGCTCGTCAGAGGACCGGACTGCGGCCTACTGCGCTGTACCACCGAAACTAAAGGCCCCAGCCGCGCTCATCGAATCGTGGCCGGCGCCTGTCAGTTAAGTCTCCGGATCAGGGCCGCCTTAGACAAACCCCCCGTTGCAAAGCAACTTCAACCCTCAGCCGGGGTCAGCGCCCGTACCTCAAAAACAGCTGACCGTCGAGCTCCAGCGCCCAGGCCAGGCGCAGCGGCACTGCGTCGACCAGCGCCGGTCCGGCGGTGATTCCCAGTTCGGCACCGCCCACCAGCGTCGGCGCCAGGGTCAAAAACAGCTCGTCGACGAGGCCGGCGGCCAGCATCGCGTTGAACATCACCGGTCCGCCCTCGAAAAGCAGCGAGCGCACCCCGTGGTCTCGACGCAGCGAGCGCAGCGCGTCGGACAGGTCGCCGCCGGGCCCGAACTCGTGCACCGTGACCTCGGCCGCGCAGGCCGGGACGGTCGTGGCCGACGGGGCGTAGATCGCGACTCGCGAGCCGGGGTCGGCAAACAGCGGGATCTCGAACGGGACCTGACCGCTGCGGCTGATGATCACCGCCAGCGGCTGCTCAGGCCGGCCCTCGCCGGCGCGGATCTTCATCATCGCCGCTGAGCGCACCAGCGGCCCGTAGCGCTCGACCCGCAGCGTCCCGGTCCCGGCCAATACCGCATCGGCCTGAGTGCGCAGCAGGTGAAACACGGCGCGGTCTCCCTCGTCGCCCAAGGCCGCGGTGCGACCGCCGGCCGTGGCCTTTCCATCTGCGCTGGAGACGAAGTTGCTGACGGTGTACGGCCGCTCAGCGGGGGCGAGGTCGGCGAGCCGCAGCCCCGTGTAGAAGGTCTCCGGGGAGGCCGGTTCGCCCGGAGGGATCGCGCGGCGCAGTTCCATAAGGCGGCAAGCGTAACCGGGGTAGGTTGTGGGCATGGCCAGCGCCGCCGAATCGTTCTCCAAGCTCACCGGGCGCCTGGACTATCCGATGCTGGTGGTCACGACGGCGGCCGAGGGCGAGCGCGCCGGCTGCCTGGTGGGCTTCTCGACCCAGTGCAGCATCGACCCGGCGCGGTTTCTGGTCTGCGTATCGGACAAGAACCACACCTTTTCCATCGCCCGGCGTGGCGATGCCCTCGCCGTCCACCTGCTGGGCTCAGACGCCGAGGACCTGGCGGCGCTGTTCGGCAGCGAGACCGGCGACGAGGTTGACAAGTTCACCCGTTGCCGCTGGCACCCAGGGCCGCGCGGGCTGCCCATCCTCGATAGCTGCGACCGCTGGTTTGCCGGCGAGATCCGGCAGCGCCACGGCTTCGGCGATCACTGCGGATACGTGCTGGAGCCGTTCGCGGTCCACGACGAGGACGGCAGCGACAGCCTCAGTTTCAGCCAGGTCAAGCGGCTGACCCCAGGCCACGAGGCCTGAGGCCGCCGATTGCGTTTGCGCCCCGTGGGGTAAGGCCCAACTGGTTCCCGATCCAGGAAAAGGAGCTTCGATGCCACAGACAAAGGCAGATCGTTCGGCCGCCGCCAAGAAGGCCGCCGCGACTCGAGAGCGCAATCGCCGGCAGGCACAGTCCGCCGAAGCCGGCAAGAAGGCGGCCGGCACCCGCCAGCGCCGGGCCGCCACCGCCTCGGCAGGCCAGGCCAAGAAGGCGGCCAAGGGCGCCGCCGGTGGCGCCGCGGCGTCAGCTCGCTTCGCCGGCGACGCGGTCAAGCAGGCCGGCAAGGTGGCCGCCTCGAGCCTCGGGGCGGCCAAGAAGCGCGCCGGGCGCAAATAGGCCTGCGCCGGAGCCTGGCCCGGCCGGATCGAGGCGCCGACGAGCGCCATTACAACGGTTTCCCGGCCGTCGCAGCGGGCAGTAGATAACCATTCCTAAGACAAGGACGGTTTGAGCATGCCCGAGAAAAAGCCATTGAACGAACGCGATGCCAGGCTGGTGCAGTGGCTGGGCGAGGCCTACGCCAAGGAGGCCGAGCTCGAGGCCGATCTGGTGGCCCACATCGCGCTGACCGAGAAGACCTCTTACAAGAAGCGTCTCCAGCAGCATCTCAAGGAGACCCGCGACCACAAGCGCTCCGTGGCGCGGCGAATCAAGCAGCTCAGCGGCCAGACCGCGGCTGCGCTTGACCTCCCCGGCGTCCCAGCGGCGATCGGCGAGGCGGCGGGCAAGACCGTCGCCGCGGTCAAGGGCCAGATGGGAGCGGCGCGGGCGATGGTCACCCCGCAGGCGGAGACTCACGTGCGCAACGCCCAGGAGGAGCTCCGCGAGGAGCACGTCGAGATCGCGCTTTACACCCGCATCGAGGCCTTCGCCGACGAGGTCGGAGATCGCGACACCGCCCGGCTGGCCAAGAGCATTCGCGGCGACGAAGAGCGGATGGCCAAGTACCTGACCGGGGAGCTGCCGCGGCTGGTCAAGGCACTGGTGAGGGCCGAGGTCCCCAGCGACCAGCGCGCCCAGCCGCGACGTTCGCGCAGCCGGTCCACCGCCTCGACATCGGGCTCGCGATCCCGCAGCACATCCTCGACCCGGCGGACCCGCGGCTCGAGCGCCAGCAGTTCCGCCAGCCGTGGTTCGAGCAGCCGTGGTTCGAGCAGCCGCAGCTCGGGCAGCCGCGCCACCAGCCGCTCCTGACCGGGTGCGCGCCGCGCGCGGTTCAGGACGCACGCGGCGCTGAGGCCGTCTCGAGCTCGAGCAGGAGCCGCAGCCGGGCGGCGCCGCCCACGTAGGTCTCGGGCCGGTAGCTCCCGCAGGCCACGCGATGGCACGGCGCCAGCAACGCGATCGGGTTGCTGCCCATCGCTTGGCCGACGTCGTAGGGGGCCAAGGGCGGCCCGAGACGCTCGTAGGAGCGCACCTGTCCAAACGGAATCTGACGGGTGGCCGACAGTGCCTCGGCGTGCGCGGAAGACATAATTCGACGATCGAGCGCGTTCTCGACCGCGGGGCCCCCGCCACCGTGGAAGTAGCGGTCGAGGCTCGCCGCGGCGGCGGTCAGCTGCTCGCGCCCGGCCCGGGGACCGCGACGGCTGGAGGCCCGTTTGGCCAGCGCGGCAAAGTCGGCGTGGTCCTCGAAGGCAATACGAGCAACGCCCAAAGGCGAACCGGCCAGTCCCAGCCGGCCCAACGGGCTGTCGTGCAGTGTGCAGGCGAGCTCGCCCAGTGCCGCGGCGCCGAGCGTTGACCGCTCGATGATCAGCGCTGCCCCATCGCGCAACCCGCGCTGGTAGTCGAGGCACTGCGCGCAGACGCCGTCGACCCGGATCCTCACCGCTTCGACCGCGTAGCCGCGCAGGGATCGCTTGACCCTGTCGCGGCCGCTGAACGTGACGTCGAAAAGCCGGCGGCACAGCCGGCAGCGGAAATGGTCGTGGGCAGCCGCGTTGAGCTCGTAGCGGATCGGCTCAGAGCTTCCCACCGAGGCCAGAATGCCCAGCTCGGTCAGCTCGGCCAGCGCCGCGTAGACGGTCCCGCGCCCGATCTCGGGGATCGCCGCGCCGGCTCTGGCCAGAACCTCATCGGCCGACAGGTGCTCGTCGACCTCGCCGGTGAAGGCCTCGAGGATCGCGCGTCGCTGGGGCGTGACCCTCAGCCGACGGGCGCGGAGAAGGTCTGCGGGGTCGTCAGGCACGGCCCGAGCCTACCGGCGCCGGCCACCGATCGTCACCGGCGCCGGGTGGGCTCAAAGCGAAGCGGCGATCAGGTGATCGCGTCCTTGACCTTTCCCAGGACCCCGCCGCCGTTGTTGGCCACAACGCCGGTGGGCTGCTCGGGCAGGCCGGCCTGCTGACGCAGCCGGGCCGCGATCTCGGCGATGTCCTCGGGGTTGGGGCCGGGGGCGAATACCGCCTCCTGGGGCGGCAGGTCGAACGGCGGGGCGCCCTCTGGCTGGATCTCGTCGGCGATCCGCAGATCCTCGCCGGTCTCGGGATGCGGGCCGTTGAAGACGGCCGAGATCTCCTGGTAGTCCGACGGCGAGAAGCGATACAGCTTGAGGTGCTCGCCGCGCTGAATGTGCGGCTGGCACTCGGGAATCTTCTCGGTCGGAATCCGCGGCGACGGGAACAGCTTCATCAGGTCGGCCCCGGTCAGGTTCTCCAGCGCGCGGGCGTAAGCCACCTGGTGTACCCCGCCGCGGACCAGCAGATAACCGGTCAGCGCCCGGGCGGCCGGATGCTCGACCATCTCATACACCTTGAGCTTGTTGTTGCGCGCCCCCGTCTCGAGGAAGAAGTTGTGGGTCAGATCCTCGATCAGGTCTCCGGAGGCGAACACGTAATCGCCGTTCCAGGGCTTGGCGTTGGAGTCCTGGACCAGCGCTCCGGCGCCCCCGGCGATGAAGTGCTGGGTGTTGCGCGTGCCCTTGACACCGCCGAGCTCTCCCAGCTCTCCGGGATCCCCGCCGGCCGAACCGGTGAGCATCGTGTTGATGGCGGTGGCCACCAGCTCGATGTGTCCGAACTCCTCGGCCGCGATGCTCGCCACCAGGTCGTAGAACGGCCGCGCCTGCTGACGGCTGCGGAAGTTGAACGACTGGTAGGTGTAATTCATGAACGTCGACATCTCGCCGTACTTGCCGCCCAGCAGTTCCTGCACGGCGGCCGCGCCCACGGGGTCTGGATCCGAGGGCGGCGGTAGCTCGGTCTGAAGCCGGTCGATGCGTAGGATCATCGTGTCTCCTAGATTGGACTGTGTCTTAGGAGCGATACCTTCCGGCTAGGCCGACAAACACTTCTTGCCGCCGGGTGGTGCCCCCTACTCGGCGGCCGGGTCGGGGGGCGCGGTCAACGCGCACTGCAGCAGCAGCGCGTGAACGAAGGCCTGGGGCAGGTTGCCGCGCATCTGGCGCTGCAGCACGTCGTACTCCTCCGAGATCAGCCCGGCCGGACCGCAGGCGGTTCGGCTGCGCTCAAACCAGCGGGCGGCGCGCACCGGATCGCCCTGCTGAGCCCAGGCCAGCGACATCAAGAAGCCACACATCACGAACGCGCCCTCGGCCTCACCCAGCGGCCGCTCGTCGGGGCGGTAGCGGTAGCAGTAGCCGTCCTGGGTCAGCTCGCGGTCCACCGCCCGCAGCGTGGCAATCGTGCGTGGATCGTCGGCGGCGATCCCGCCCCGGATCGCCGGCAGCAACAGCGCAGCGTCGATCCGCGGATCGTCGCGCGAGCGCTGCCAGTGTCCGCCCGGGGCCAGAGCGTGCTCGGCGGTATCGGCAGCGATGGCGTCAGCCAGGGCCAGCCACCGGGCCGCCCGCTCGGTCGACTCGTGGGTGGCGATCTGGCGCAGACCGGAGGCGCAGATCAGCCGGCTGTGGGTCCAGACATCGGGGTCGAGCTCCCAGATCCCGGCGTCGGGCTCCTGCCAGCGCTGCTCGATCGCCTCCGCGGCCAGCTGGACAGCCCGCCAGCCGTCGCTGTCGAGACGATCGTGACTCGCCGCCGCGGCGAACAGGAGCAGAGACTCTCCGAACGCATCGAGCTGGAACTGCTGGCGGACCCAGT
>DASXJY010000110.1:0-31380 GCA_036497115.1 Solirubrobacteraceae bacterium | reverse complement strand
GGCTCGTTGTCGAAGTCCTCCGGAACTGCCACGGCCTCGTTGACGAGCATCTTGTCGACGTTCGCCCACGCCTGAGCGTGCGCGGCCGGGTCGACGACAAGCGCCGCCTTCTCCATCGCGGTGTTGATCTCCGGGATGTCGGCCTGGCTCCAGTTGGAGTTGTTCGTGGGGACGATCGACGGCCCGTAGAACGTCGGGTACAGGACGCTCAGCGGGTCGGCGAAATCGCGGATCCACCCCGCCGTGGGGCAGGCATCGATCTCCTGCTTGGGGACGCCGCAGTACTTGGAGTACATGGTCGACTGGTCAACTCCGCTGACCTTGGCGTGCAACCCCAGCGCGGTCATCGCGTTGCCGACGATCTGTCCGATCGCCGGACCGTTGCCTCCGGAGCCGTACACGACCTGCACCGTCGCGTTACCGGTGTACTTGCCGCTCGAATAGCCGGCCGCCTTCATGTACTTCTTGGCCACGGTCAGGTCGCCCTGGACGTTCCTGTTGTAGTCGACAGCCGGTCCCGCCGCGCCTCCGGCCTGGTCATAGCCGGTCACGCCCGGGTAGATGAAGTGCGTCCCCGGCTCGGCCACCAGCGAACCCCCGCGCGCCTTGACGATCGCCTCGCGGTCGAGCGCCGCGTAAACGGCACGGCGAACGTTGACGTTCTTGAACACGCCGTGCTGGGTGTCGAGCGTCAGATAGTGCATGCCCGATCCCGACGTGAACGTGATCTGCGCCGGATACTGCTGGTAGGCCTGCTTCACGATCGAGTTCTCGACCGTGTCCATCTGGACCGTGTCAGAGCCCTTCAGGGTCTGCTGGCCGATGACGGTGGAATCGCCGCCGACGTTGACCTTGATCTGGTTGACGTAGGCGGGCCGGAAGTCCGTCTTGGGATCCCAGTTCGGGTTGCGGACCAGGGTCTCTGACTTGCCGGGCTGATAGCCGATGCCGGCGATCTTGCCGGTCTTGTCGGCCTGCACCATGTACGGACCGGACGAGATCAGGAACTGTGTGCCGTACGTCGTCGGGCTGTGCTTGTCCAGCGGAGCCACGAACGACTCCGGCAGCGGCGCCGACAGCGGCAGGCTGAGCGCCGAGATCAAAACCGCGGCGCCCGGCTTGGTCATCTTGATGACCAGCGTGCTGTTGTTCGGCGTGGTGATGCCCGGGAGCGGGCCGCCCTTGTACTTGGCGCTCGTCGACCCGACGATCGGAGCCGGCGCCGCCGAGCCGAAGTACGCCGGCCAGTAGGCGTTGCCGACGTTCGGGTTGGCTCCGCGCTCGAGCGCGAAGGCCACGTCCTTTGACGTCACCGCACGGTTCACCGGCGGACTGAAGCGAACGCCGGAGCGGATGTGGATGGTGACCGTCTTGCCGCCGTCGGTGATTCCCCCGTTGGCCGTGGTCGGCATCGTCGTGGCCAGGTCCGGCCGCAGGGTCGCGACCGAGTTGGGCGCGTAGGAGAACAGCGGTCGGTCGGTGGCCTGGATCACCTGATAGTCCAGCGCGTAATACGCCTCGCCGGAGTCGAGGTGCTCGAAGTCACCGTTGGAGAGCACGGTCAGCGTGCCGCCCTTGGTCTTGCCGTAGAGCTGCTGACCGGCTGGGTTCTCCCCCGGCTTGAGCGGGATGGTTTTGGCGCTGCTGCTCGTGCTGGAGTTCGATCCTCCCCCGGACGAACTGCTGCTCGAGCTGCCACCGCAGGCCGCCAGGCCTCCGGCGAGCAGCAATGTGACCGCCGAGGCGATCAGGTTGCGACTAACCCTCATAGGGTGCTTCCTCCTGTGTGTATCGAGCACGGGTGCTCGCGGTGAGCTGTGGGCTCATCGCGACTGCCCGCGCGGGTTGAGTGCGTCCAGCAGGCCGTCACCGACCAGGTTGAACGCAAGCACCGTGAGTAGCAGTGCCACTCCCGGAAAGACCATGTACCACCACGCCGTGTTGAAGATCGGCGTGGCGTCGGAGATCATCTGGCCCCAGCTGGCCGTCGGCGGACGGATTCCCACCCCCAGGTAGGAAAGGCCGGCCTCGAGCAGGATGTTGGTCGGGATCAGAAGACTCGAATACACGATCAACGGCGCGACGAGGTTGGGCAGAAGCTCCCGGAACAGGATCCGGCGGTTGGAAGCACCGAGCGACCGGGACGCTTCGACGAACTCCTTCTCCCGCAGCGACAGCACCTGTCCGCGGGCGATTCTGGCGATGTAGGTGAAGCTGGAGATGGCGATGATGAACAGCACCGTCCCGATGCCCGGCTGGATCAGTCCGCCGGCGCAGCCCCGCACGCCGCAGGCCGCCCCGATGCCGAGACCGAGGACCAGCACCGGGAAGGCCAGGAACACCTCGACGATGCGCGAGACGGCGGTGTCGACCCAGCCGCGGTAAAAGCCGGCCAGCAGGCCGAAGAAGGTCCCGATGATCGTGGCCACGAAGGTTCCGATGATCCCGACCTCGAGCGAGACCCGCGCGCCGTAGATCACTCGCGAGAGGACGTCGCGCCCGACCTGGTCGACGCCGAACGGGTGGCTGGAGCTGGGGCCCAGAGGCGCGCCGAAGGCGTCGGTGGCGTTGGGATCCTGGACGTTGGGTCCGGGCAGCCCCAGGGCCTTGACGACCAGCGGTGCGGCGATCGCGATGATGATCAGCAAGACGATGAAGATCGCCGAGCCCATCGCCACCTTGTCGGCGCGAAACCGCCGCCAGAACAGCTGCAGCGGAGAGCGAGCGGCAATATCGCTGGGGACCAGCTCGACGCTGTCGACAGTCGTCTCAGTCGATTCGATGAGTTCGGACGCGCCAACGCTCATCGGGGGGGTGCCCCCCCCGGCCGTACCGCAACTACCTCCATCCAGGGATCGAACCACATTCCGAGGGCCCTGTCATCCATCTCTAATGGTTCCTCAACGATTAGACGTGGCCGGATACCCTGGCCGGGCCGGCCCTCGTAGCTCAACGGATAGAGCACGCGCCTCCTAAGCGCGGGATGCAGGTTCGATTCCTGCCGGGGGCAACTTAGTCGATCAGGGCTGCAGTGGGTGGCAGTTTGCAAGCTGGCCTGCGTGCTACGGTCAGCGCGCCCTCGTGTCAGAGACGCTCCAAGTCCCGCCGATTCCGGCCTCGGCACCCGCGAGCACCGAAGCCCCCGCACCGCCCGAGCCCTGGACGCTGCGCCTGTTCATGCGCCGCCATCCCTGGTGGAGCACCACGGTGGGGCTGGCGCTGTTCTCGGTGGTCGCGGTCTACTGGACCGGCACCCGCCCCGGATTTGACCCCTACGGCTGGCTGGTCTGGGGGCGCCAGACGCTGCTGGGGTCCCTCGACACCAACGCGGCACCGTCCTGGAAGCCGCTGTCATACATCTTCACGGTCCCCTACGCCCTGGCCGGCCACCGGCTCGAGCTGCGGCTGTGGATGATCACCGTGGTGTTCGTGTCGCTGGCGGGCGTGATCTTCGCGGCCCGGATCGCCTACAAGCTGACCGACGCTCCTGCGCACCGACGCTGGCCCGCCGTGGCCGCCGGCGTGTTCGCCGGCCTTGCCCTGCTCGGCCTGCAGGACTACGCGCACTACGTCCTCAGCTCGCAGTCGGACCCCATGATCGTCACGCTGTGCCTCGCCGCGGTCGACTGCCATCTCTACAAGCGCTACCGGGCCGCGATCGTGCTCGGCGTGCTGGCGTCGCTGGGACGGCCCGAGGTATGGCCGTTTCTGGGCCTGTACTCGCTCTGGTGCTGGCGCGCCGTCCCGGCGACGCGATGGTGGCTGGCCGGCGGCTGGGCTGTGGTCGTGGTGCTGTGGTTCGGGATCCCGGCCCTCACCTCGCGCAGCCCGTTCGTGGCCGCGTCAAACGCGCTGGGATCGGGGCGGAGGCTGACCAACGACAAGGTGTTCGGGACGATCGGGCGCTTCCTGGACCTCAACGAGCTGCCGGTCGAGCTCGCCGCGCTGGTGGCGGTGGTGTTCGCGGTCCTGCGGCGCGACCGGGTCGTCCTGGGGTTGACGGTGGGTGCGGCGCTGTGGGTGGTGGTCGAGATCGCGTTCGCGCTGCACGGCTGGCCGGGGCTGGGCCGTTACATGTTCGAGGCGGCCGCGGTGGTGGTCGTGCTGGCCGGCGTGGCCGTGGGATGGTTGCTGCTGTTGGATGTCTGGGGGGGCCGCGCGCTGGCGACCCGAGTGCCGCGGTGGGTAGGCGCCGCGGCGGTGGTCGTACTGGTGGCCAGCCTGCTGCCGGCGGCGCTCTCGCACGTCCGCGCCGAGCACAAGGACCTGCGCCAGCAGCGGCTGCGCACCGCCGAGATCAACCGCCTGGCCCCGGTGGTGGCCAAACTGGGCGGGGCGGCCCGGCTGCGGAGCTGCGGCGAGCCGCTGACGCGCCTGGAGTACCAGACGATGCTGGCCTACACGCTGGAGATCAACGTGGCCAAGATCGGGTTCAAGTACGACCAGGCGATCGCCCACGGCAACCCGATCGTGATGTACACGCCGACTTCGCACGGGTGGGTGGTGCAGGCGATGCACCAGGTGAGCCCGGGCTGCCGGTCGCTGCCTCGGGGTGGCTGAGCGGGGCGGCTGAGCGGGGGCTCGGGGGGCGGCGCGGTCTGGGGCCGGCGGGCGGTCTAGGCGCGGTCGGGGCGCTCGGGGTAGACGTCATCGATCGTCGTCAGCGCGCGAAACGGCGCCCCGGCGGCCGCCTCGATCGCGGCGGCCCCGCCGGCCAGCCGGTCACAGATCGCCAGCACACCGCACACCTGATGGCCTTCGTCGCGCAGGGCCTCGAGCGCCCGGAGCGTCGACCCCCCGGTGGTGACGACGTCCTCGACCAGCATGCAGCGCTCGCCGGCCTCCAGCAGCGGCCCCTCGATGCGGCGGGCCAGACCGTGGTCCTTGACGTCCTTGCGGACGAAGAACGCCTTCACGTCGGCGCCGCCGGCCAGCGCCGCGCAGGCGATCGGGTCAGCGCCCATGGTCATCCCGCCCACCGCGGTGGCCGACCACTCCCGGGCCTGATCGGCCACCAGCTCGGCGAGGGCGCTGAAGCCGGGGGGCAGAAGGATCGCGCGCTTGGCGTCGACCAGGTACTGCGCGGTGGCGCCGCTGGTCAGCACCACCTCGCCGATCACCAGAGCGTGCTCGCGTAGCTCCGTGAGCAACCGCTCTCGGGCCGACCCAGCGCTCACCGGATCAGTAGTAGACGTCGACTACGTCGCCGTAGTTGAGCCAGTTGAAGACCGAGATGGCGTCGACGATCGGCAGCCGCATGCAGCCGTGACTGGCCGGGTAGTCGGGCGCCGGGTCATAGCCGTGAATGGCGTACCCGCCGTAGAAGAAGTTCGAGTAGTACATTCCGTCCGGCAGATACCCGGGCGTCCGCTGGTAGACGTGGAAGTGGCCGAGGATCGTCGGGGTCGAGGGCTTGCCCGAACTGATTGGGTAGATCGCGGTGACCTTGGAGCCGTCGATCAACGCCAACAGCTGCTTGCTGAGGTTGCCCTCGGCGTGCGCGCCGCCGGCGGGATCGCGAACCTTGAACTTCCCCTGGCCGTGGAGCAGCGCGGCGGTGGTGCCGGGATCGAGGTTCTGCGAGGTGCCGCGACCCAGCAGCCGGTGGTAGGCGTCGAGGGCCAGTCCGGTCTGCTGGTCATAGACGCCGGTCTGCGGGATGTAGATGTGCAGCGCGGCCAGCCGCTGCTGGACCAGGGCCACGAAGGTTCCGCGAGCTCCGAAGCCAGCGCGGGCGGCGACCGACGCGACGCCGCGCTGGGCGAGGAAGCCGAGCATCTGGCGCGATCGGGCATGGGTCGCCTTGACGCGCAGGACGCCCGTGCCGGTGCTCTTGACCTTCTCGGTGAACGTACCGAAGCGGCCGCTGGCCGACGGCTTGATGCGCAGCCGGTCGGACTTGATCACCCGGTGGCCGAGCGAGGTCTTGACGTCCACCCACTGACCGGGGACGTAGGGCCGGACCACGCCGCTGACGTGCATCGTCCGGCCGGGAACGGTTACCGCTCCGCGGTGCACGAAGAACGCGCCCCTGACGAACAGCCGCGCCGTTGACTTGACGGCCTGGGCGACCGGCGGCGGGGGAGCTGACTTGCCCTTGGCCGGCTTGGTACCGGGCTTGGCGGGCGGCGTTGTGGTGGAGCCGGTGGTCGGCTTGGTGGTGGAGGAGGTGGCCGCGGGTGAAGCGGCGGCACTCGGGGGCGAGGCCAGGGTGGTGGCCGCGGGCGCCGATGACGTACTGGGACCGGCGGCAAGGGCGGCGCCGGCCCCCGGGCCGAGCGACGCGATCGCGGCGGCCAGAGCCGCAGCTGTGGGAACGAGATGACGGCTCATAAGGCGAAAGTAAATCAGTCAACCAATTTGGCCGCCGCAAAAATTGCGCCAGGGTGGTTGGAGTCAGCGCGGTCGCCCTCTATCCGGTCTCTTGATCAGTGGTCGCGGTCGCCCTCTATTCCACTGCCCTGATCTGTGGGCGCGGTCGCCCTCTATTCCGCTGCCTTGATCTGTGGGCGCGGTCGCCCTCTATCCGCTCCCTTGATCTGTGAGGGCGGTCGCCCTCTGCCCCTCCCGATCTGTGGAAAATCGGCCTCGCCGGTTTGGATTTTCCACCGGATGCATGCGGGGCGACCAGGGTGCGGAAAATTCCCCGGGTGCGACGAGATTTTCCACGTTTTGCACCCGAGCGGGGCGAACCGCGCGTGCCTCCGGACCCGGCCATGTCTGGCCCCGGGCGTGTCCGGCCCCGGCTGCCCCCGGCCCGGGCCGTGTCTGGCCCCCAGGCGTGACCGGCCCTCCGGCGCCCCCGACCCCGCATGACGTCAGGTCAGCCGCGGCTCCCCGGAACTGAGCGGGCCGGTTACGACCGCCACCAACAGCCAGCTCCCCAGGGTCAGCCCCAGGATCTCGACCGCGGTCCAGTTGAGCTGGTTGACGCCGAGGGCCAGCGCGTTGTTGGCGCTGTGCAGCGCCATGCACGGATACAGCGAGCAGGTCCGCCAGCGCATGATGCACAGCACGAAGCCCAGAAAGCCGAGCGGGATCAGGTACTGCAGCGCCGCCGAGCCGGTGTGGGCGAGCCCGAACAGGATTCCGGTGATGATCGCCGCCACCCAGACGCTGAGGTCGCGTCCGGCCACGGTGATCCGCAGCCGGCGCAGGGCGCCGAACAGGAACCCGCGAAAGAAGAACTCCTCGGCGATCGGGGCGATCACGCAGACGAAGATCGAGGCGCCGACCAGCGCCACGGTGCTGTGCTCAGCGCCGAGCTCGCTGGGCAGCTTGTCGCTGCCGTGCAGGCGAAAGACGGTGCTGTAGACCGCAGTCACCCCGTAGTAGCCGACGACGGCGATCACGAACCACTTGACCGCCAGCCGGAGGCGGACCGGGCGATAGCCGAATGCCGCGGCGCTGGGCCGCCCGCGGGTCGAGGCCAGGTACAGCGCCGCGCCCACGAACCCCAGATCGAAGACGACGTCGCCGATGATGTTCACGGCGGGCGGGGGGTGGGTGAGGCTGGCGCCGGCGGCGTGAGCCACCACGTCGACCAGGATCGTGGCCAGCCCGCCAAGGGCGATTCCCAGCGCCAGGGCGGCTGGCGCGGTCCAGACCGGCCACGGAGGGATGTCGGTCCCGGGGTCGGGGGGAACCGCGGGTGGCTGAGCCGGGAGCGGGTCGACAGCCGGTGAGGGTGGCTGGCTGGACATCGGGCCGCAGGGAGGTTAGGCGGTGCTCAGGCCAACTCAACCAGGCTGGCGATCGTCATCACGCCGGCGGGACCGGGCCCACCATCCCGGCGCAGCAGCACCGCCGGCACCCCGGCGGCGCGAGCGCCGGCGATGTCCTCCTCGACGCTGTCGCCGACATGAACAGCCTGCTCAGCCGGGCATCCCGCCACCGCCAGCGCCGCTTCGAAGATCGCCGGGTCGGGTTTGCGCGCGCCGACTCCGGCCGAGGTGACGACGCCATCGAGCAGCGGGGCCAGACCGATGCGCCCCAGCACCTCCCCCAACGAGACGTCCCAGTTGCTGGTCACCACCACCCGCTGGCCGCGAGCTCGCGCCGCCGCCAGCGCGGGCTGCGCGTCGTCAAAGGCGCTGAACCGCAGCGAGCTCAGGAGCACCTGAGTCAGCGGCTCGATCTCGGCCCCGGCCAGCGGCGGCGGGAGCGCTTCGCGCAGGACCTCGGCGCAGCGACGGCGCAGGTCACGCAGACTCGGCTCGTCGCGGCCATCCTGGAGATGGGTGCGGTAGTAGCCGATCTCGGCCGCCAGCGCGCGCTCCGCCTGGCGCTCGGAGATCGAGACGCCAAACCGGCGGGCCAGCTCGTCGCGCAGGGCGGGCGCTGGCGCGGTCAGCCGGACCAGCGTTCCCAGCGCGTCCAGGAGCAGGGCGTTTGCAGTGGGGATTGCCGTTTGCCGCATGTCGCCCGCGATCTTGGCACCGTTGCAGGACCCCGAACCGGCCCAACGAAAAAGCCCTTGCAGGTACACTGGCTTGTTGCTCCGGCAACGGTCGTGCGCGTCCACAACGATCCTTGAGACCCGGAGCTGCTTCGCCCAGATCGATCCCATGAGCCGACGCGAACGACAGCGGCGCCGCCGGCGCAACCGAGGTTCTCCGCTCTTCAGAGCCTTTGCGCTGACGGGCGTCCTGGGCGTCTGCGCGGTGGCGGTGGGCGTGCTGGCCGTGGCCGGTTGGGTCGTCAATGTGGCCCAGTCGGCCCCGGACCTGAAGACCCTCAAGCCCCAGATCCCGGGTTCGCCCTCGCAGGTATTCGCGGCCGACGGGACCTCGCTGGGGTACATCTGGTCGCCGAACCTCCACAGCCAGGTCCGGGCCAGTCAGATCCCCAACATCGTCAAGGCGGCGACGATCGCGATCGAGGACCGGCGCTTCTACCACCACGGGGCACTGGACTACCAGGGGATCCTGCGCGCGGCGATCAAGGACGCCTTCAACGGCGGGACCCTCCAGGGGGCGTCGACGCTGACCATGCAGCTTGTCGACAACGTCTACCTGCCCCGGCGCCTGCGCGCCCAGCGCGATCTCAAGTACAAGATCGTCCAGGCCAAGCTGGCCGAGGAGCTGGAAAGCCGCCACTCCAAGAACTGGATCCTGGCCAGCTATCTCAACGACGTCCCCTACGGCACCGTCGGCGGGCAGACCGCCTATGGAGTCGGCGCCGCCTCGAAAATGTTCTTCGACAAGCGGGTGTCGAAGCTGACCCTGGCTCAGGCGGCGCTGCTTGCCGGTCTGCCGCAGGCGCCGTCGCAGTACAACCCGTTCCTCGACAAGGCGGCGGCGCTGCATCGGCGCGCCGAGGTGCTGCAGTCGATGGTCCAAGCGGGCTACATCACGCAGCAGCAGGCCAACGCCGCCGCCCGCACCAGGCTGGGGGTCAAGAAGGACACGACCTACCAGGTCCGTCAGCAGCCCTACGTGTTCGACTACATCCAGCAGGCGGTGGCCAAGGACCTGTGCCCCAAGAACCCCGGGCGCTGCCAGACGCTGACCAACGGCGGACTGAAGATCTACACCACGATCGACCTGCGCAAGCAGGCCCTGGCCCGCCAGGCGATCATCAACCACGAGTCGACGCTGGCCGAGCAGGGCGGCCCCGGCGCGGCCGGAGCGGGCCTGGCCTCGGTCGACCCCTCAAACGGTCACATTCTGGCCATCGCCTCCTCCGCCGACTACAGCCAGACCCGCTTTGACTACGCCACCCAGGCCCACCGCCAGCCGGGCTCATCGTTCAAGACGTTCGTGCTGATGACGATGATCCACGACTTCCACGGTGACCCCAACCAGACGTACTACAACTCGCATTTCTTGGCCAACGGATGGCTGCCGGGCTTCCCCGACTACACAGTGCACACGGCCGAGGACTCCTATCAGGGCAACATCAGCGTCACCAAGGCAACGGTGCTGTCTGACAACACCGTCTTTGCCCAGCTCGACGCCGACCTGACGCCCGAGAAGGTGACCCAGACCGCTCACAACATGGGAGTCACCACTCACCTCGACGCGCTGCCCGCGGAGGCGATTGGTGGACTGAAGATCGGCGTCACTCCGCTGGAGATGGCCGATGCCTACTCCACGCTGGCCAACGGCGGCAGTCACGTCCCGGCCACGATCATCAACAAGGTGGTGTTCCCCGACAAGAGCACAGAGGACTTCGGCAACCCCAAGCCCAAGCGCGTGTTCACCGACGGCGAGGCCTACGCCGCGACCAACGTGCTCAAGCAGGTGATCACCAGCGGCACGGGCACGGCGGCCGGGTACGGCTGTCCCGCGGCCGGCAAGACGGGAACCGCCAACAACCTCGAGAACGCGTGGTTCGTGGGCTACACCCCGCGGATGGCCACCGCCGTGTGGGTCGGCTACCCGCAGGGCAACATCCCGATGGCCGACGGCTTCGGCGGCGCCCTGGCCGCCCCGATCTGGCACGACTACATGCAGACCGCCTCGAGCGGCTACTGCGGCAATTTCCCGCAGCCGACCGATCCCTTCCACGGCACCGCCTACTTCGGCCACTATGCGGTCACCGGCGGATCGAATTCGGTGTCCGGCAGCCAGGGCGTGACGCCCGGGGCCAACGGCGGCGGGGGCAGCGGAATCAGTGGCGGTGGTGGCGGCGGCGGCGGTGCGACGACCACGGCGGCCAGCGGTGGCGGCGGGACGGGGAGCACTCCGTACAACAACCCAACGTTGTACGCGCACCCGCCCCAGTCCTCGTCGGGCTCCAGCGGCGGCTCGGGCGTTCCGAATTCCCGCCACGGTCACTGAGCTCAGACCGGCCGAGCGGCTGGTAGCTTTGTCTGCGCTCAGCGCTCTCGCTCAGCCCGCGCTGCCATGCGTGGAAGTCAATCGAGGTCAGTAACGGATGCCCAAGGAAGAGAAAGTCGAACTCGAAGGCGAAGTCGTGGAGGCGCTGCCCAACGCGATGTTCCGCGTCAAGCTCGACAACATGGATCGTGTCGTTCTCGGCCACGTGGCTGGGAAGATGCGTCGCTTCCGGATCCGGATCCTGCCCGGAGACCGGGTCCGCGTCGAGCTCTCGCCGTACGACCTGGACCGGGCCCGGATCGTCTATCGGCACCGCTGAGCGCAGCGGGGCGGCAGGGTGCGCGAGCTCGAGCTGATCGAGCGGCTGCGCGAGGTGCTGGCGCCGTCGGCGGGCAGCCCCCAGGTGCTGCGCTGGCTGGGCGACGATGCCTCGGTGGTGCGCGGACGGGGGTATGCCGTCACCTCGGTGGACACGATGGTCGAGGGGATCCATTTCCGACGCGATCAGCTGAGCTTTGAGGAGATCGGGCACCGCGCACTGGCCGCAGCGCTGTCGGACCTCGCCGCCATGGGGGCGGCCCCCGGCGAGGCCTACCTGGCCCTGGTCATCGCTGCCGACGTCGAGCTCGACCAGGCGGCGGAGCTGGCCCGTGGGGCCCAGCGACTGGCCGACAACTGCGCCGTCGCCATCGCCGGAGGCGACGTCACCTCCGGCTCCGCGCTGACGGTCTCGGTGACCGTGGTGGGCTGGGCTCGCGACCCCGGCGAGCTGGTGGGCCGGGATGGCGCCCGCCCCGGCGACCTGGTAGTGGTCACCGGACCGCTGGGGGGCTCGGGCGCGGGACTGGCGCTGCTGGAGGAGCGGGTCGGCCCGGGATCGGTCGACCCCGCCGTTGCCGCCGCCCTGCGGGCTCGTTACGCCCGCCCTCATCCTCGCCTGTCGATGGGAGCCGAGCTGTCCGCACTCGGCGCCACGGCGATGATCGACCTCTCCGACGGACTGGCCACCGATGCCCGGCACATCGCGGTGCAGAGCGGCGCCACCGTGGAGCTGAGTCTGGCCTCGCTTCCCCTCGCCCCCGGCGTCGCCGAGGTCGCCAACGCGCTGGGCCTGGATCCAGCCGAGTTCGCGGCCACCGCGGGCGAGGACTACGAGCTTTGCGCCTGCATTCCCCAGGCCGCCGCGCCCGCCGTGCGGGAGCGGTGGGCCGCGCCAAGCGCAGACGAGGGCGGTCCTGCCGTTACCTGGATCGGGCGAGTCCTCGAGGGTCCGGGCGAGGTCTCGTTCCGGGATGGCCAGGCGCGGCTGTCAGGCTACGAGCATTCTGCCTGAGGGCCCTTGGGGTCGGGAGCCGGCTCCTTGATCACCTGCATGAGGCGGCGGACGATCGCGTCGGCCACCGCCCGGTTGTCGACTTGGTATGTCCCGCGGCCGATTTGTTCTTGGAGTGCAAGCAACTGCATCGCGGCTTTCCCTTCCCCTATCGGCATCATCTGGCCGTCCCAAATCCGATCTGTTTTTCGGCCGTTTTCTACCCTTGCTGGAACTGTGTAACCGAGATTGGACGTTCGGGCGAGATCTCTGCGCCAAACGTCCAAGCCAGGGTTCAGGTGAGGGTGAAGCGGGCCGGCCCAAGTGGCACAACGGCCATCAGGCGGGCGAACACGATGATCCGCTGCGCCGCGCTGTAAAGCGGGTTGCAGGCCGAAAGCACGAGCCGGTCGTAGCCGACGTTGCGGGTCACCCAGAGCGCCGTCGGCAGCACGATCCGGTGGTACTGGACCGCATAGGTGAAGCGGCCGTAGGGCATCTTGACGATGATTCTGTCGCCGGGCTTGAGCGCGTCTATATGGCGAAACGGCGCCAAATAGGTGGTGCGATGGCCGGCGACCGCCACCGTCTGGCCCATCCCGGGCAGCGCCGTGGCCGGATAGTGACCCGGGCCCTTCTCCAGGCTGAGCTCATCGGTCCCCTGGATGATCGTGTAGTCGGCCCCGATCTTGGGGATCTGGATCTTGCCCACCCCGTCTCCGGTCTTGATCTGATCCCCCTCGTGGCGCGCCAGGTAGGCGATCCGCTGGTTGATCGAGCGCAGCCCGGTCAGCGCATGCTGGTCGACCACCGTCAGGGGGGCCGTCCGGTAACTCAGATACCGCTGATCGACCTGCGAGCGCAGGACCAATCCGATTCCCGCCGTGACCGGCTCCTGCCAGGCCAGAGTCACCCCGGCGTCCAGCACCAGCAGCAGCCCGGAGAGGATCAGAACCGACGATATGTCGCGTATCAGCCGTCGCACCCGCTGCCTATGGTGCCACGCGACATCGCCGGCGAAGGCCGGTCGCCCTCCGCAGTCAGCGCCGCAGCGCCGACTCGGTGCCGCCCAGCGACCCCGGACCGGCATAGGTGATCGGCCCGCGCACCGTCACCGGAGCCTGCTCAGGACGGGTCTCGCGCACGGCCAGGGCGGTGATCGCCACGGCGCTCAGCACGCACCCCAGGACCAGGCTCCACTCCAGCACCGCCAGGGGAGTGACGGCACCGCCGGCGATCAGCAGGGCGGCGCTCCAGATGGTGTCGAGCGGGCCAAAGCCGAGCGTCACCGAGTAGTAGGCGACGATCAACACCACCGGCAAGACTCCCAGCGCCACCAGCACCAGCCGGGCCGGAAGCGGGAGGCGGAGGTCCGGATTGACGGCCAGCAACCAGAGGTGCAGGGCCGGTATGACCAGCAGCGCGGCGAATGGATTGGTGAGCCAGATCGCCAACGTGACCGCCACCAGAACGAGCAGCAGGGCCGGAGCGGCTCCCTCACAGGAGCGTTCACGCCGGGCCAGATTGAGCGCGAACGGGCGCAGCACGACCACGCCGCCGAGCGCCACCAGCGCGGCCAGAATCAGCGCCACCGTGCCCGAGCTGGTCAGCGGCACGGCGCCGGCGGGAACCGGCCCGGGCGGGGCATCGGTGATCCACCCCACGACCCGGGCACCGAGGATCACCGCCGCTCCAAGCGCGAACGGGGCGGCGGCGGCCACCACGAGCGCCAGCCACCGCCAGACCGAGCGGCGGCGCCGGCGGGCGCGAGCGACACCGTCGATCGCGGTCAGGGCGACCGGGACCATCAGCGCCAGCACGAACATCGAGATCGCCCAGCCGGGCACCACCTTGCCGTCGAGCAGCAGGTACGGCGAGGCGCGGGGCACGGTCCGGCCGCTGTCCAGGGCCGAGATCGTCTGCAGGACGGCGCGGCCGGTGGAGTTGACGAGCGCCGGGCCGCCCGTTGGCGCGTCGGGCGCCGGTCCCCGCTCGCCCGAGAGCGAGAGCAGCACGGCGGGATAGCGGTGCCCGCCGAACGGGCCCTGCTCGGAGATCGTGAACGGAAACGCCAGGTGAGCGAACTGGCCCGCGAAGCTCGTGCCTCCGGCATGAAGATCGGCCTGGGCGTTGAGCGCCGAGGCCAGCGTGTTGCGCAGCAGCGGCGGCGCCACCGAGGTGCGGTCTGACCACGGCACCACCACCGGCTGGCGGACTCGGGCGCCGCCGAGGTCGCCGAGGACGATCACGGAATCTACGGGTCCGCTCAGGGTCGAGGCCAGCCGCATCGCCCCAGCGGTTCCCTGTGAACCGCTGGTCGAGGCCAGGACCACGGTCCGGTTGAGCGTCTCACCCTCGAGATCCCGGGCCAGCTCGATCAGCGTGGCGGTGCCGGACAGACCGGCCAGGGCGGGAGAGCCCCGGGCGTCACGGTGGGCGACGATGACCACGCTGCCGCTCTCCATCCCGGGCCTCACCGCGACGACGTTCTCGAGCGTCTTTGTGCCGTCGGCGGTGCGCCCGGTGAAGGCGTCGGTGGAGACCGAGAACTTGTACTTGCGAAAGCTCGACGCGACCTGCGCGGCCAGCGCATAGTCCCCGGCCGAGCCGGGTTGGCGGTCGGGATCGCTACGGGCTATCGAGCTCATGCTGGCCCAGACGTTCTGGCCGTTGAAGGCGTCCGGAGCCAGCGAAGACGAAAGCGCGCCCGGCTGATTTTGGAGCGAGAAGGCCAGCACTACGACGGCCAGCGCCACCACGACCAGGCCGGTGCGGTAGATGCGCGGATCGAGCATCAGGGGAGAGGGTAACCGGATGGCCGGGTGGCGCGGGCGCGTGCCACTACTCTTTGGTTCACCCTCCGAGGCTCTCTCGTGCCCGATCACTCAGCGCGCATCCTGCTCGTGGACGATGAGCAGTCGATCCAGACGCTTCTCTCCTATCCGCTGCGCAAGGAGGGCTACGACGTCGTTCAGGCGACCGATGGCCGCCAGGCGCTGGAGCGCTTCGACGAGCAGGCCTTCGATTTGGTGATCCTCGACCTGATGCTGCCCCAGCTCGACGGACTGGAGGTCTGCCGCCGGCTGCGCAGCCGCAGCTCGGTGCCGATCATCATGCTGACCGCCAAGTCCGAGGAGATCGACAAGGTGGTGGGCCTCGAGCTCGGCGCCGACGACTACATCACCAAGCCCTTCTCGCTGCGGGAGTTCTCCAGCCGGATCAAGGCCGCGCTGCGCCGGACCGAGATGAGCCGCCCGGTGGAGACGGCACCCGACGAGGCCCCGCTGTTGATCCTCGAGCTGCGGATCGACTTCCCCAAGCGGACGGTAAGGGTCCGCGGCGATGACGCCCAGCTGACCTACGTCGAGTTCGAGATCCTGTCCGCCCTGGCCCGCGCGCCGGGACGGGTGTTCACCCGCGACATGCTGCTGGCCCGGATCTGGGGCGATTCGGCCTACCGGGATCCGCGCACGATCGACGTTCACATCCGCCACCTGCGCGAGAAGATCGAACGTGATCCCAAGGACCCCGAGTATCTGTTCACGGTGCGGGGCGTCGGCTACCGGTTCCGCGATACGGAGCTGTAAGCGTGCGTTTTACGCTCTCGCTGCGCAACCGGCTGGCGCTGGTCTTCTTCGCGATCACGCTGCTGGCCGTGGGGGGCCTGTATCTGTTCGTGGCGCCGGGGCTGCAGAGCCGGCTGATGGGGTCAAAGCTCCAGGCGCTGGCCACCACGGCGCGCAAGTACTCGGGACCGATCCGCAGGACCGTGGGCAGCCCCACCCCGCTGCCGGAGGTGCGCCGCCTGGTCGTGCGGACCAGCGACATCACCGGCGACCGGGTCACGCTGCTGGTCGTCAACCTTGTCTTCGGCTCCCAGCAGCTCTCGGTGCAGTCCGACTCGGGCAACCCGGCGGCCGCGGGCCCGGGGACCCGCGCGATCGCCGAGAAGGCGATCGCCAGCCGGCGGACCCAGACCGGGACCGCGTCGAGCGGGGCGCGGATGGTCGCCGAGGCGGCCTACCCGGTCGTCTACCTGGGCCGGGTGGCGGCGGTGGTCGTCTACTCCGCCCCGGTGTCGGACATCATCCACACCGTCACCACCGTGCAGCACGAGATCCTGGTGGCGGGGGCGATCGCCCTGCTGCTGGCCCTGACCGTGGGCTATCTGGTGGCGAGAGCGCTGGCGCTGCGCGTCAAGCGCCTGGAGGAGGCCGCCAAGCGGGTGGCTGCGGGCGAGTTCAGCCACCCGATCCCGGTCGACTCAAACGACGAGCTCGGACAGCTCGCGATGGCGTTCAACGACATGCAGAAACAGCTCGCGCAACTCGACCTGGCCCGCAAGAAGTTCATCGCCACCGCTTCCCACGAGCTGCGGACTCCCGTCTTCTCGCTGGGTGGCTTCGTCGAGCTGCTCGAGGACGAGGAGCTCGACGGCGAGACCCGGCGGCGGTTCTTGGACCAGGTCCGCGAGCAGGTTCGGCGGTTGAGCAAGCTCTCGGTCGACCTGCTCGATCTCTCGCGCCTGGAGGCGGGCTCGCTGGAGCTGCGGCCCGAGGAGGTGGACCTCGGTGAGCTCACGCGATCGGTATCGGGCGAGTTCGAGCCCACTCTGGCCCAGCACGACTCACGCCTCGAGCTGCGCCTTCCCCCGCGCCGGCTGGAGGCCCAGTGCGATCCGGTGCGCGTGGCTCAGATCATGCGGATCCTGATCGATAACGCGCTCACCCACACGCCTCCGGGCACGCAGATCGTTGTCACCGGAGGCCGCGAGGACGGCCGTGTCCGGCTGGCCGTGCGCGACAACGGCGAGGGAATCGACAACCAGGCCCAGCAGCGGATCTTCGAGCCGTTCTACACCGCCGACGACGCGCAGGGATCGGGACTGGGGCTGGCGATCGCCTCCGAGCTGGCCGAGCGGATGGCCGGCAATCTGTCGGTGCGCTCGGCGACCGGAGCGACGGTGTTCACGCTGGAGATCCCGGTCTGACCCGCCCGGCCCTCAGAAGTCCCAGTCGGCCAACAGCTTGAGCCACACCTCGCTGCGGGTCGGGAAGGCGGGAATGGCGTGGATCAGGCGCTCCAGCGGCACCTCTCCGACGATCGCGATCGTCGCCGCCTGAAGCCACTCGGCGACCTCGGGGCCGGTGAAGGTGGCGCCGACGAGCACCCGCCGCTGCTCGTCGACCACCAGCCGGGCACCGGCCGGGGCGCCCTTGCCGATGAAACTCGCCCCAGGCGTGCTCGCGATGTCGGCGTCGACGGCGCGCGCCTCCAGGCCGGCCGCCAGGGCGTGCTCCAGGGTCTGCCCCACCGCGGCGATCTGGGGCTCGCTGAACACCACCCGCGGCGACAGCTCGCCGTCCCAGACCGCATGGGCATCGCGGTTCATGATCGCCCCGGCAGCCACCCGGGCCTGGTACTTGCCGGCGTGGGTCAGCAGCGCCCGGCCGTTGACGTCGCCGATCGCGAACAGCCAATCGCGACCCGGCACTCGCATCTGGTCATCGACTCGGATCGTGGCTCCCGGCTCGAGATCCACGGTCTCCAGACCGAGATCGTCGGTGTGGGGCTTGCGGCCGACCGCGACCAGCAATTCGTCGCTGCGCAGTTCGCTGCCGTCGGCCAGGGTCAGCAGCCAGTCCTCCCCCTGGCGAGCGGCCCCGGTCGCCCTGGCCCCGAGCCGAACGTCGACGTTCCGCTCCCGCAGCGCTTCGAGCAGCTGCTGAGAGGCAAACGGCTCCTCGGTCGCCAACAGCCGCGGCAGCGCCTCGACCAGGAACACCCGGGACCCCAGCGTCGCCCACGCCTGCGCCAGTTCGCAGCCCACCGCCCCGCCACCGATGACGGTCAGGCGGTCCGGCACCCGGTTGGCCGTGGTTCCCTGGCGGTTGGTCCACGGCGCGAGCTCGGCCAGCCCCGACACCGGCGGCATCGCCGCGCCGCTGCCGACGGCGATCACCACCGCCCGCCGTGCCTGCAGGAGCCGGTCGCCGACGCGGACTCGCCGCTCGCCTTCCAGCCGGGCCTGACCGCGAACCAGGGTGATGTCTCGATCCTCGATCCACGGCAGCTGGACCGAATCGTCGAGGTCATGGATGACCTGATCGCGCCGGGCCAGGGCTGCGGCGACGTCGAGCTCGGCGGTCACCGCCTCGCGGGCCCCGGGCACGCGAGCCACCTCGGCCAGCAGCTCGGCGGGGCGCAGCAGGGCCTTCGAAGGCATGCAGGCCCAGAAGGCGCACTCGCCACCGACGAGCTCGCGCTCGACCAGCGCCACGTCCAATCCCTCCGCAGCCAGTCGCCCGGCGCACACCTCGCCCGCCGGGCCGGCCCCGATCACGATCACGTCGTGCTCGCCCATGTGCCGTCAACCGTAGTCGACACCGGGCCGCGGCAGGCCCGGGAATGGGTTCAGGACACTTCGCGCAGGCGGCCCGTCTCGACCTCGTAGACGAAGCCGCGGACCGAGTCCTTGTTGGGGATGAACGGTGAGGCGTTGATCCGGGCGATCGATTGGCGGACGTCGCCATCCAGGTCGCTGAACGCCTCGGCCGCCCATTCGGGCTTGATTCCGGTGTCCTGCTCGATGGTGGCCTTGAAGGAGTCGTCGGAGAAGGTGAGCATCCCGCAGTCGGTGTGGTGGATGAGGACGATCTCCTCGGTCCCGAGCAGGCGCTGGGAAATGGCCAGCGAGCGGATCGCGTCGTCGGTGATCACGCCGCCGGCGTTACGGATCACGTGGGCGTCGCCGTCCTGGAGGCCCAGCGCGCCATAGACGTTCAGCCGCGCGTCCATGCAGGCCACCACCGCCACCTTCCTGGCCGGCGGAAGCGGCAGATTGGCGTTGTCAAACGACGCGGCGTACCGCTCGTTGTTGGCTAGCAGTTCGTCGGTGTTGGTCACTGGCGCTCCTTGAGGTGGGCCCTGACGGCGTGTTCGCAAACGCTACCAAGTTGATTGAGATTGAAAATTTATCTGCGCGGCGATTCGGGGCGACTCCCTTTGGTGGTCAGAGCGAAGGGGTCAGGGACGGCTCAAACGCGCTGCAGGCTAGCGTTGCTCCGATGCCATCTGACCTGCAGTCGGCCGCCGAGCGCCAGCAGCTCGTGCTCGACCTCGGCCTTCGCCTGCGTGAGGTGGTTCTGCCCGAGCTCGGGTCCCACGCCGGACGCGCCGAGGCCGGAGATGGAGCCGGCGGCGACATAACGTTCGGGATCGATGCCGTGGCCGAACAGTCGCTGGCCGAGTTTCTCGCCCAACGGGCGCCGCGGGTGGCCTTCTACTCCGAGGACCGCGGGCTTGTCGCGGCCGCCGACAGCACCGACGTGCTGGTCGTCGATCCGATCGATGGGACCCGCCCGGCGATGGCCGGACTGGAGTCGGCGTGCGTGGCGGTGGCGCTGGCGCCACTTGGCGACGGGGATCCCACGATGGCGGACGTGCTCACCGGCTGCGTGGTCGAGATCAAAACCGGAGACTGGTTTCTGGCTGCTCGTGGCCAGGGGCTGGTCCGCTCCACGCGGCCGGCCCGGCTGAGCGACAACGTCGACCCGCGGCGGATGTTCTGGGGCTACGGGTTCCGCGGGCGCCCCGCCCGTCCCACGGCCGAGGTCCTGGCCGAGCTGATCGACGGATCGTCGGTGCGCGGCGGCACCTTCGAGCTGGGCTCGCAAGCGTTCGCGATGACCCGGGTGGTGACCGGTCAGCTCGATGCCGTGGTGGAGGTGGGCTCGCGCATGATCGACGAGGTTCCCGGCCTGCGCGAGGAGTTTCTGCGCGTCGGCGACGGCCAGATCCTCAACAACTCGCCCTACGATCTGGCCGCACCCTGGCTGTGTCTCACCGAGGCCGGCGGTGTCGTCTCTGACGGCTGGGGGAACCCGCTCAGCCGACACCGCCTGCTGGGCGCCGGGCACGAATTTCAGATGTCGTCGATCTCGGCCGCCAACCGGAGCCTCCACGGCGAGCTCGTGCGCGCGGTCGACGCCGGAATCGCCCGGCTGCTCAAGGTTTCCGGCTGAGCTTCCGAGTATCTTCCCTGACGCGCCCGCGCAGAAGTCCTGATCGGCAATGCTCCAGCCCGTTTCACCCGCTCAGAAGCATCTCGCCGACTACGCGAGCCTTGTTGGCCGCGCCCTGATCGAAGAGATCCACGAGCGAGCCGACCGCCTCCAGGGCAAGCGGATCCTCCACGTCTCGGCAACGGCATTCGGCGGCGGAGTCGCCGAGATCCTGTACACGCTGATCCCGCTGATGGCCGATGTCGGGCTGGACTGCGAATGGCACGTGATCTACGGCCGGGAGGAGTTCTTCAACGCCACCAAGGTGATGCATAACGCCCTGCAGGGCAATCCGCAGGACCTCACGGCCGAGCAGTGGGAGACCTGGCTGCGCTACAACGAGATCAACGCCGCCGAGCTCTCCAGCGACTGGGACGTGTGCGTCATCCACGACCCGCAGCCGGCGGCGATGGCGTCGCTGGTGGCCGAGAAGGCGCGCCAGTGGGTGTGGCGCTGCCACATCGACCTCTCGACCCCCAACGACGCCACCCTGCAGCATCTGCTGCCCTACCTGGATCCCTACCGGGTGGCGGTCTTCCATATCCCCCAATACGTGCCGGTCGGGGTCGACGGCCGGGCCCACACGATGCCGCCGGCAATCGATCCGCTGGCCCCCAAGAACATGGCCTTCTCGCCCGAGGACGCGGTCTACATCTGCGAGCAGTTCGGGATCGACGTCGATCGCCCGCTGCTCTGCCAGGTGTCTCGGTTTGACCCCTGGAAGGACCCGCTCGGGGTGATCGACGCCTACCGGATCGTCAAGTCGCGGATCCCCGAGGTGCAGCTGGCGCTGGTCGGGTCGATGGCCACCGATGATCCCGAGGGCTGGGACTACTTCAACACCACGGTGGCCCACGCCGACGGCGATCCCGACATCCACATCCTCAACAACCTCAACAACGTCGGCGCCATCGAGGTCAACGCATTTCAGTCTCACTGCGACGTGGTCCTGCAGAAGTCGACCCGGGAGGGGTTCGGGCTGACCGTCACCGAGGCGATCTGGAAGGCCCGCCCCTTCATCGGCGGCGCCGTGGGCGGGATCCCGCTCCAGGTCTCAGACGGAGAGACCGGCTTTCTCGTCTCCACGGTCGAGCAGTGCGCCGAGCGCGCGGTTCAGTTCCTCGAGGACCCGGGACTGGGAAGGCGCCTGGGCCGGGCCGGCAAGGAGAGCGTCCGGCGGCACTTCTTGATGCCGAGGCTGCTGCGCGACTGGCTCGAGCTGCTCGAGCAAATGGACGCCTGAGCCGGCGAATCGCGGTCAAAATTGACCGCATGATGAAATGCGGGGTAGTGAGAGCCCCGTGTCCAACGACACTCCCCTAGTCCTCGTCTCCAACCGGGGCCCGGTCACCTTCCAGGAGGGAGGCGAGATCAAACGCGGCACCGGCGGCCTGGTCACCGCCCTGATCGGGCTGGCCTCGCATCGCCCCGTGACCTGGGTCGCCTCGGCGATGACCGAGGAGGACGTCGCCGAGGCCGAGCGCCACGACGGTCGTCCGTTTCCGGTTCATACGCCGGAGGGGGACGAGTACATGGTCAAGCTGGTGGCCTCCGATCCCGACGCCTACGACGGCTTCTACAACATCATCGCCAACCCGCTGCTGTGGTTCATCCAGCACTACCTGTGGGATCTCAGCAACGCCCCGGATATCCGCCGCAACGAGACCGAGGCGTTCGAGTTCGGCTACAACACGGTCAACGAGGACCTGGCCCGGGCGGTGCTCGACGAGGTGGAGGAGATCGAGAAGCCGGTGGTGATGGTCCACGACTACCACCTCTACACGCTGCCGGGGTTGATCCGCCGCAGCCGTCCCGACGTCTTTCTGCACCACTTCGTCCATATCCCCTGGAGCCAGCCGGACTCCTGGCGGGTGCTCCCCAAGATGATCCGCAGCGAGATCTACGAAGGGATCCTGTCCAACGACATCATCGGCTTTCACACCCGCCATTACCGGATGAACTTCCTGCAGTGCTGCCAGGATCTGATGGGCCTGGAGGTCGACTTCGAGGCCGGCGTGGTCAAGCTCGACGATCGCGAGGTGTGGGTCCGGGCCTACCCGCTGCCGATCGATTCCGGCGCCGTTCAGGCCGTGGCCCAGCGTCCCCGGGTCAAGGAGTTCGAGGGCGAACTGCTGCGCCGCCGGCGCGATCATCTGATCCTCCGCGTGGATCGGGCCGACCTGAGCAAGAACGTCCTGCGTGGCTTCAGCGCCTTCGACACGTTCCTCGAGCAGCATCCGGATTTCCGTGAGAAGGTGACGTTCATCGCCCAGCTGATGCCGTCACGGACCGACATTGCTGAGTACGCCGAGTACCTGGAGCGCATCGAAGCGGTGGTCGCGATCGTCAACCACCGCCACGGCTCGCCGGACTGGATGCCGATCCAGCTCAAGCTCCGCGACGATCTCGAAGAGGCGGTGGCCGCCTACAAGCACTACGACGTGCTGATGGTCAACGCGATGTTCGACGGGATGAACCTGGTCGCCAAGGAGGGCCCGATGGTCAACGAGCGAGCCGGGGTCTCGATCCTGTCGGAGAACACAGGCGCGCACGAGGAGCTGGGCGAGTACTCGCTGTCGGTCAACCCGTTTGACATCCAGGAGCTCGCGGACTCGATCCACGCCGCCCTGACGATGCCTGTCGAGCAGCGAAGGCGCCGCCACGAGGGGCTGAAGTCGATCGTCACCGCGCGCGATCCGGGGGATTGGATCGACGACCAGCTTGCCGACATCCGGGCCAAGGAGTCACGGGTCGCCTAGCCGCGGGATGGGGGGTTTAGTTGAGAGTCCGGTGCTCGCCGAGCAGGGCGATGTACTGGGCGATCCGCTGAGCCCGTCGATCCGGCGAGCGGACGTGGTGTAGCCGGTACAGGAACGCATAGCGCCGTGACCCGGTGAGCGTGGCGAAGAACTCGGCTGCTCGAGGATTGGCGTCGAGCGCCCGCTGCAGGTCCTCGGGCACGGTGGCGCTGCTCTGGGGCTCGTAGGCGGTGTCCCAGCGACCGTCAGCCTGCGCGGCCTGCACCTGGGCCAATCCGCCCGGGCGCATCCGGCCCCGCTCGATCAGCTCGAGGGCCTTTTGTCGGTTGATCTGCGACCACTTGCTCCGGGGGCCCCGGGGCGTGAACCGCTGCAGGAAGAAGTCATCGTCGAGCCCGCGGCGCTGCCCGTCGATCCAGCCGTGGCAGATCGCCGCCTCCAGGGCCTCGGGATGGGTCACCGTGTTGATCGGCGAGGACTTCTTGGCCATCTTCAGCCACACGCCCGGAGAACTGTCGTGGTTGTGCTCGAGCCACTGGGCCCAGGCCTGGGCGTCGGCGCACTGCAACCGTTGCAGTTCGCGTCCGGGAGGCTTGTCGGTCATGGCTCCCATGGTGCCAGCGCGTGGGGCGCTATAGTCGGCCGCCGCCCAATTCGGGCGCTATTTCCATGGCCGATCAAGCTCCTCTGTACGACCTGATGCTGGTTCTCTCGACCGTGGTCGAGGACGAACGGCGCGCCAAGATCCTCTCCGACGTCGAGGCTCAGATCTCGAGCGGCGGCGGGACGATCGAGCGCAACGACGACTGGCGCTCGCGGCCGCTGGCCTACGAGATCCGCCACCAGACCGAGGGCGAGTACCACCTGATCCAGTTCACCGGCCCGCCGGCGCTGATCGAGGCCGTGTCGCACAGCCTGCGCATCGACGATGCCGTGCTGCGCTTCCGGGTCATAAAGGTCCTGCCGGGTACGCCGCCGCCTCCGGACGCCGCCCCGCCGGCTGTCGCTCCGCCCGCCGAGCGGGCGCCCGCCGAGGCCTAGCGCCGCGCCCCCGCGCGGCCGGGGTTTGTGCCCGAACCGTCACGGCGTGTCAAGGCTCGGCGCCGGGACGCAAACGTTTCTGACCATTTTCCGCTGAGCGTGCGGGATGCCGTCTGGGCCGGCCATAGACTCGAACACGATCTTCAAACGTGTAGGGAAAGGAGCCTAGGCAATGGCTGGCAACATCAATCGCGTGATCATCACCGGCAATCTGACGCGCGACCCGGAACTGAACGCGATCCCCTCGAGCGGCACCTCGGTCTGCTCGCTGCGGGTCGCCTGCAACGGCCGGCGCAAGAACAACGAGTCCGGCCAGTGGGAGGACCAGCCCAACTACTTCGACGTCACCGTGTGGGGCGCTCAGGGCGAGAACTGCGCCCGGTTCTTGAGCAAGGGTCGCCCGGTGGCTGTCGACGGGCGGCTGCGCTGGCGGGAGTGGAACGACAAGGAGGGCAACAAGCGCCAGGGAGTCGATATCATCGCTGAGTCTGTGCAGTTCCTCGGCGGTCGCGACGATGCCGGCAACGGGAACGGGTTCTCGAGCGGCGCACGCCCCGCGGAGAGCGACGTCCCGATCGATACCGGCGACTTCCAGCGCGCCCCGGTGGGCGCCAGCGCAGACGAAGACATTCCGTTCTAAGACAAAGACCGAGCATTCGAGCTAGGCTGACTGACAGTGGCTAAGCAACGCAGACGACCGGTACGCCGGCGCGACCGCAAGGGTGGGCCGACTTCGACCCGCCGTAAGTCGTGTCCGTACTGCCGCGACAAGGTCGATCAGGTCGACTACAAGGACGTGTCGATGCTGCGCCGGTTCATATCCGACCGCGGCAAGATCCGCTCGCGGAGGATCACCGGCGCCTGCCGCCGCCATCAGAGTCAGGTCGCGCGGGCGGTCAAGCGCGCGCGTGAGCTCGCGCTGCTGCCGTACGTCGCCGAGGGGAGCGATCACCGCGGCGGACGCGGCGACCGCGACCGCGACCGCGACCGCGACCGCTGAGAGGGGACGGCGACGTGCCGCAGGCGATCCTGCTCCAAGACATCGAGTCGCTGGGCGAGCGCGGGACCGTGGTGGATGTCTCGCCCGGCTACCTGCGCAACTACCTGCTGCCGCGAAAGCTGGCCGAGCCGGCCACCGGTTCCTCGATCAAGGCGGCCGAGAAGCGCCGCGTCGATGCCGAGCGCGCTCAGCGAGAGGCCGAGGAGCGCTCGCGGGAGAACGCGGCCGTGCTGGGACGCACGGTTCTCACGATCCCGCAGCAGGCCGGCGACGATGGTCGGCTGTTCGGCTCGGTGACGACGCAGGACATCGCCGACGCAATCCGCGACGCCCGCGGGATTCGCGTCGACCGCCGCAAGATCCACCTCGAGGATCCGATCCGGAACGTCGGGACCTACATGGTGGTGGTCGAGGTCGCTGACAACGTGACCGCCGCGGTCAAAACGATGGTCGTCGCGTCGTCCTAGCTTGCGTTTGGGGGCGGGCGGGGTGTCCGGCCCCGCTGCGCGCCGCTGTCGAAGCTGAGGTACGGAATTGTTGCGCGTTGACCACGCGAGCGCAGCGGGGCCGGACGCCCCGCCCGCCCTGCGCGGCGGTCGGGCTTGAGTTGGAGCGGAGCTGGCTGCGCGAGCGCGGTGGGATCGGACGCCCCGTCCGGTTCCCTGCGCGGCGGTCGGGCATGACTGAAGGCTGAACGCTTCCGGGGGCGCTCCCGGCGCCCGTTGACAGCAAACCCCGCATCGAGCGAGTACGACCCGAGCAGCGCCGCCGCCGGCGAACTTATATTCGGACACAGCCGATGAGCACAGTTCAGAGCATCGCCGTCCCACCCCACAACCTCGAGGCCGAGAAGTCGGTGCTCGGGGCCGTGCTGCTCGACGAGCGCCATCTGCACTCCCTGCTGGTCGAGGAGCAGCTGCGTCCCGAGCACTTCTACCGCGAGCAGTACGGCGCGGTGTTCGGGGCGATGCTGACGCTGTATGAGAACGACCGCAAGATCGACCACCTGACTGTCGCCGAGACGCTTCGCCAGCACGGCAAGCTCGACGAGATCGGCGGCCCCGAGACGATCGACGAGCTGGCCGGCTGGGTGCCCGCCGCGGGCCATGCCCGCGAGTACGGACGGATCGTGCGCGACAACGCGCAGATGCGGGCGCTGCTGCGGACCTCTTACGAGATCCAGGCCAGTCTGGTCGCCCGCGAGGCGCCGGCCCGCGATCTGGTGGAGCGGGCCGAGCGAGCGGTGCTGGAGGTGGCCCACGACGACCGCCAGAAGAAGATCCGCTCGATCGCCGACATCCTGCACGACGAGACCGACAAGCTACACCGGCTGTCCGTCGCCAAGACGCCGCTGACCGGCACCCCGTCGGGGTTCAAGGACCTCGACGAGAAGACCGGGGGCTTTCAGCCCGGCAACCTGGTGGTGATCGCCGCCCGGCCGTCGATGGGCAAGTCGGCCCTGGTGGCCAACATGGCCGAGAACGCGGTGCTGGCCGGCCACGCCGTGGCGCTGTTCTCGCTTGAGATGTCCGAGTCCGAGCTCGCCCAGCGGTTCGTCGCCTCCCAGGCCCGGATCAAGGGCGAGGACCTGCGCCGCGGCAAGGTCCCCGAGCACCGCTGGCCGACGATCCTGGAGGCCTGCCAGCGCCTGGCCCAGGCGCCGATGTACGTCGACGACTCCAGCGACACCGGCGTCCTCGAGGTCCGCGCCAAGGCGCGGCGCCTGCACCATCAGATCGACGGCGGGCTGGGGCTGATCATCATCGACTACCTGCAGCTGATGCGCCACGAGGGACGGGTGGAAAGCCGGGTCGAGCAGGTGGGGCAGATCAGCCGGGGGCTCAAGGGCCTGGCGCGCGAGCTCGAGGTGCCGGTGATCGCCCTGTCGCAGCTCAGCCGCGCCGTCGAGCAGCGCGGCGGCGAGAAGAAGCCGATCCTCTCCGACCTGCGCGAATCGGGCCAGATCGAGCAAGACAGCGACCTGGTCATGTTCATCTACCGCGAGGAGTACTACGACAAGGACTCCGAGCGACCGGGCGAGGCGGACATCATCATCGCCAAGCACCGCAACGGCCCCGTCGGCGACGTGGTCCTGACCTTCCAGAAGGAGTATCCGAAGTTCGCCAACTACGCCGGGGAGCGGTTCACGGAGTGAGCGACGAGTGCCAGTTTGGATTGTGCGACGGCAGCGGCTTTCGCTACGACGAGGAGACCAACACGGCGTTTGACTGCCGCTGTCGGCCCCAGCGAGTGGCGCGGGCCAAGGCGCGCAGCCTGTCGGCGGTGATTCCGCGGCGCTACCGGGACCTGTCGTTTGATCGCCCACCGGTGACCGAGATAGAGCCGGCAATAGTCGCCGCCACCCGGAGGTTCGCCGGCGACATCGACCGCCAGCTCGACGCCGGCCGGGGACTGTGGTTCTTCGGTTCGGTGGGAACCGGCAAGACGACGCTCGCGATGCTCGTCTCTCAGGCGGCGCTCACGGCCGGGCGATCGGTCGCCATCTACTCGCTGCCGCGGCTGCTCAACGAGATCCGAGACGTGCATCGCACCGACCGCTCCCACGTCAACCTGCTCGACCGGCTGACCGCAGTCGATCTGCTCCACATCGACGACGTCGGCGCGGAACGAAGCACCGACTGGGTGCTGGAGGAGCTCTACTCGATCGTCAACGCCCGCTACGAAGACGAGCGTTCGATGGTGATCACGACCAACATCAGCAACACCGATGAGCTCACCGAGCAGATCTCAGCTCGCACCGTGTCCCGGCTGGCCGAGATGTGCGATCCGATCCCCCTGGAGGGGCGCGACCGCAGGAGGGAGATCCGGACGGCCTGAGCCGGCCGGCGGCGCCTCAGGCGGCGTTGAGCGCGACTGGCCGGACCGGCCCGCAGGCGTACAGGTCATCGAGCAGGCGCGTTGCCGTTATCTGCTCCCAACGTCCGCTCTGCACCAGTGCGCGGCACAGGCTCTCGGCAGCGTCCAGCGCCTCGCGCGCCGCCTCGTCCTCGGCCAGGTCGGAACTGAAGATCAGGCCGTCGGCGGCAAAGCGGATCTGCTCCTGCTCATGGTCAAGGAGCTTCGCCGGGCCCAGATCCTCGAGGGTCTGGGTGACGCGTCGGTAGGCCTGGGCACGTTCTGGACTCATTTTGCACTCCTTACTCGGAGCCTTGTGGCCGGCATCATGTCGACCGACAGGCACCTACGACTCTAGCCAGGTGGCCAGAGATCCCCACCGGGTGCTAGGCCGTCGGTCCCGGCAGACCGGTTACCGAGGCGCGGCCCCATCGATCAGCCGCGCTGCACCGGCCCCACCCTCAGGTTGCAGAATCCGTCGCCGTGGGGCAGCCGCAAGGACGCCCGCTGGTTGGGAGGGAACACCTGCAGGGTGGTGCCGCGGAACTGGTGGGGACAGCCCGGACTGGGGATCACATCGCTGCTGGTGACCAGGAACTTCGCCCGCTGCCCGGGCCCCAGCGTGACCAGCCTGACCGGTGTCTGCAGCCGCGTGCCGCGCCGGGCTGGGTGCTGGACGATCTTGCCCTGGGCGTCGAGGATCGCCACCCCCGGATAGCCGATCATCGAGCAGCGCCCCGATCCGACGTTCTCAAGGCCGTAGGACAAAAAGGCGGTGCCGGCGGCCCCCTGACCCGAGATCAGGGTCAGTCTCAGCTTCTGCGTGGTGCACCCCGGCACCGCGGTCGAGCTGGCCGTACCGCCCGCCGCTGAGCTCGAGGTCGATGCCGAGGACTGGGTGGCGGTGGCGGTCACGGTGGTGGTCGCCGTTGCCGGGGCCGGGGCAGGGGTGGACGAGCTCGAGCTCCCCGAGCTCCCGCAGCCCGCGAGCGCCAGCGCGGCGCTGCCCGCCAGCGCCGCCGCGATCGCGGACGGCCTCCCGCGCCGATGTCGAGCGAGCGAACCGATGCTGGACATATAACCGGAAAATACGGCCGGTTTCTCGTCCAGCATCGAATCGCCCACGGCCGGGGCGACTGGCAACGCCCAACGCCGCCGTAAACTGAATCGCTGGTATGCCAGGAATCGTTGTCGTCGGCGCCCAGTGGGGCGACGAGGGAAAGGGAAAGGTCACCGACATGCTCGCCGAGCGTGCCGATGCCGTGGTCCGCTTTCAGGGCGGCAACAACGCCGGCCACACGATCGTCCGCAACGGGGAGACCTGGAAGCTTCACCTGATGCCGTCGGGGATCCTGCACCCCGGCAAGCTGTGCGTGATCGGCAACGGCGTGGTCATCGACCCCAAGGTGCTGACCGACGAGCTCGACGAGCTACGCCGCCGTCACGTCGACACCCGGGGGCTTCGCATCTCGGCCAACGCCCACCTGATCATGCCCTACCACCTGATGCTCGACCACGCCGGCGAGGCCAGGCTCGGCAAGCTCGAAATCGGAACAACCCGCCGCGGGATCGGGCCGTGCTACGCCGACAAGGCGGCGCGGCTGGGGATCCGGATGCAGGACCTGCTCGACGAGAAGATCCTCAAGAAGAAGATCCTCGCCGCGCTGGAGCCCAAACGGCTCTCGCTGCGCCCATTCGCCAAGGACCCGGCGCTCGATCTGCAATCGATGACCGATGAGTATCTGACCTACGGTCACGTCCTGGAGACCTACATCGCCGACACCTCCAGGCTGGTCCTGCAGCGGCTCGACGACCACGAGATGGTGGTCTTCGAGGGCGCCCAGGGGGCGCTGCTCGACATCGACCACGGCACCTATCCGTTTGTCACCTCGTCCAACCCGATCTCCGGAGCCGCCTGCGTCGGCGCCGGGGTCGCGCCGACGGACATCGACGAGGTCTGGGGCGTCGCAAAGGCCTACGCCACGCGGGTCGGCGCCGGCCCGTTCCCCACCGAGCTCGACGACGACATCGGCCTGCAGCTCCAGGAGCGCGGTGGCGAGGTGGGGACCACCACCGGCAGGGCACGCCGCTGTGGCTGGCTGGACCTGGTCTCGCTGCGCTACGCCGCTCGGCTCAACGGCCTGAGCGCCATCGCGGTGACGAAGCTCGACGTCCTCGCCGGCATCGACCCCATCCGCGTTGCAGTCCGCTATCGCTCCCGCGAGGGGGCTCTGCTCGAGGAGTTCCCGTATCACCAGTCGATCCTCCACGCGGCGACCGCGGAGTACGTGGAGCTCCCGGGCTTCGACGCCGACATCGGCGGCTGCCGGACCGAGGCGGAGCTCCCGCGCGAGGCCCGCGACTACCTCGAGCTGATCCGCGAGCACACCGGGATCCCGGTCCGCCTGGTCGGCGTCGGCCCCGACCGCGACCTGGTGATCTGGATGGGCGAGGCCGAGCCGCGCCTGCGAGCGGCCTAAATAAACTCCCGCGCCATGTTCGAGAAGGTCCTGGTCGCGAACCGGGGTGAGATCGCGATCAGGGTGATGCGGACCCTGCGCGAGATGGGGATCGGGTCGGTGGCCGTCTATTCCGAGGCCGATCGCGATGCCCCGCACGTTCGCTACGCCGACGAGGCCCACCTCCTCGGCCCACCGACCCCGGCCGAGAGCTACCTCGCGATCCCGAAGATCGTCGATGTCGCCCAGAAGGCGGAGGCGGACGCGATCCATCCCGGCTACGGCTTTCTCGCCGAGAACGCCGACTTCGCAACCGCCCTCGACGAGGCGGGGATCACGTTCATCGGCCCGCCCGCGAGCGCCATCGAGGCGATGGGGTCGAAGACGCGCGCCCGCGAGATCATGCAGGAGGCGGGCGTGCCGATCGTTCCCGGCGCGACCGAGGCCTCGAAGGACGTTGACGCGGCCCGGAAGACCGCGGCGGAGATCGGCTATCCGGTCGCTTGCAAGGCGGCCGGCGGCGGGGGCGGCAAGGGGTTCCGGGTGGCCGCGTCCGAGGACGATCTCGAGGAGGCCTTCGAGGGTGCGGCGCGCGAGGGCGAGAAGTTCTTCTCCGACTCGCGCGTGTACCTCGAGCGCTACCTCGACGACCCGCGCCACGTCGAGGTTCAGGTTCTCGCCGACTCGAAGGGCAGCGTCATCCACCTCGGCGAGCGCGACTGCTCGATCCAGCGCCGTCACCAGAAGGTGATCGAGGAGGCCCCCGGGCCCCACGTCGACGAGGAGATGCGGGCACGGATCGGGAAGATCGCCACCGACGCCGCCGCCGCGGTCGGTTATCGCGGCGCGGGCACGATCGAGGGCATGCAGGTCGGCGACGAGTACTTCTTCCTCGAGATGAACACCCGCGTCCAGGTCGAGCACTGCGTGACCGAGATGGTCACGGGTATCGACATCGTCCGCGAGCAGGTGCAGATCGCAGCCGGCGAGGAGCTCTCGATCTCTCAGGACGACGTGGCCCTGCGCGGGCACGCGATCGAGTGCCGCATCAACGCCGAGGCCGCCCACAAGAACTTCGCGCCCGCCCCGGGCAAGATCTCGAGCTA
>DASXJY010000109.1:0-13545 GCA_036497115.1 Solirubrobacteraceae bacterium | reverse complement strand
CCTGGGAGGAGATCGACTTCCGCCCGCCGCTGGCGGCGCGACTGAACAAGGACTGGTCGTATCTGGGGGTCTCCGGCGAATGACCGAGCGCTTCGAGGTCGTGGTCGTCGGCTCGGGCGCCGGCGGCGGCGTGATCGCCGGCGAGCTGGCCGATGCCGGCGCCAGCGTGCTGCTGCTCGAGTCCGGTCCCCACCGCACCGCCGCCGACTACATGCGCTGGGAGGCCCACGCCAATCACGACCTGTGGTGGCCGCCGGCCTTCGCCGAGCCGCCCTCCCCGGACGAGCCGCCGCTGATCGTGTTCCGCGGCCACTGCGTCGGCGGCACCACCTCGATCAACACCAAGGTCGCGCTGCGCCCCTCAGATCAGGACTACGAGAAGTGGCACGCCGCCGGTGGCCTGCTCGGCGACGGCGGCGAGCCGTTCGGCGAACGCGATCTGCTCGATCACATCGAGCGCACCGAGCGGCGACTGGGGGTGCGCGAGCGCAGCGATTGGCAGCGTTGCATCGAGACCGTGATCCCGGGCTTTGCCGCCCTCGGCGCCGAGCTCGAGCCGGTGATGGCCTACACCGACGCCAACTGCATGCGCTGTGGGTCCTGTCTGCAGGGCTGCCCCACCAATGCCGGCAAGTCGACGCTCAACACCTACATCCACCCGCCCTGGGCCGAGGGCCGCCTCCAGCTGCGGGCCAACTGCCCGGTGCGCCGGGTGGTGATCGAAGATCGCGGCAGCGGGCCCGAGGCCACCGGCGTCGAGTACCTCGATCCCCACGGCGAGCTGCAACGGGTGGGCGCGGATGTGGTCGTGGTCGCCGGCGGCGCGATGGCCACCCCGCAGCTGCTGATCCGCTCTGGAGTCCCCGCGGCGGCCGGCGGGTCGCCGAGCGCCGAGCAGATCGGGCGCCACGTCGGATTTCACCCCGCCCGGCTGGTCGAAGGGCTGTTCGACGAGCTCCAGGATGCCCACATGGTGTATCCGATCAGCGCCCACTGCATGAAGTTCCAGCGCGACGAGGACGGCGGCTTCGTGGTCGAGGCGGCCACCATCCAGGACCCGATCGGCTTTGCCACCGCGCTGTCAGACGAGCAGGGCGTGCCGCTGTGGGGTGAGCCGCTGGCCGAGGCGCTGCGCCACTACCGGTACTTCAGCGGGCTGCTGACGATGGTCTCCGATGAGAACCACGGCACCGCATGGGTCGACGGCGAGGGGCGCGATCGCTACTCGTTTGAGTTCAACGCCACCGAGCGGGAGCGGATCGACAACTCGCTTCAGTTCGCGCGCGAGGTGCTGCTGGCCGCCGGCGCCAAGCGGGTGTTCCAGACCGGGATACTCAGCACCCACGTCCAGGGCGGCTGCCGGATGGGCAGCGACCCGGCCCGTTCGGTGGTCAACGCCCGCGGCGAATCTCACGACGTGCGCCGGCTGTTCGTCGGTGACGGCTCGGTGATCCCGCAGACGCTTTCGGTCAACCCGTCGCTGACGATCATGGCGCTGGCCAGCCGGCTGGCTCAGTATCTGGCCAGCGGCGAGCACGGCTACTTCGACCGGGTGGCGGCCCGGGCCGCCGCGTAGTGGCCGCGGTCCCCCCGCCGGGCTAGTGGCTCGCTTCAGGGTGGTGATCGCCGGCGCCGGTGGCGGCGTCGGAGCCTCGGTTGCCTTCAACCTGCTGCTGTCATCGCCCGACTGCGAGGTGGTGCTGCTCGACGCCCGCCGCGAGATGCTGCTCTCACACCTGTGGGACCTCGAGCAGGTCCTCGAGCAGGGCGTGAGCGGATCGATCCGGGAAGGGGACGAGGGCGATCTCGCCGGCGCGGACGTGGTGGTGGTGACGGCAGCGGCGCCGCTGACCGTTAACCAGTCGCGGATGGTCTACCTGGAGGCCAACGCCGAGATTCTGGCCCCGCTCCTGGATCGGCTGCCCGGCGGCTGGGGCGGGGTACTGATAGTCGTCACCAACCCGGTCGATCCGCTGTGCACCTGGGCTCAGCGCCGGACGGGGCTGGAGCGCGGTCGGCTGCTCGGCTACACCCTCAACGACTCCCTGCGGCTGCGCACCGGCGTGGCCCGGGCGCTCGGGGTGGACGGGCCCGGGCGGGTGCGGGCCTGGACGATCGGGGAGCACGGGGACCTGGCGGTGCCGCTGTTGAGGCAAATCGAAGTCGACGGCCAACCGGTGCAACTCAGCGATGACCAGCGAGACCAGGCGCTCGAGTTCGTCGGCGGCTGGTACGTGCGCCACGTGGCGCTTGACTCGGGGCGCTCGTCGACCTGGACGTCGGGGCTGGGGGTGGCGCGGATGGTGGCGGCGTGTCTGGAGGCGGGCTTACAGGAGCGGCTGTGGCCGGCCTCGATGATGCTGCGCGGGGAATACGGCATCGAGGGCGTGAGCCTCAGCGTTCCGGTGTCGCTGGGCCCTGGCGGCGCCTCGCGGATCCAGGAGTGGCCGCTGTCGGCGACCGAGCGGCAGGCGATGCGGCGAGGGGCCGAGTTTGTGAGCCGAGCCGCCGACGGCCTGGCCTGACGGCGGTCCCCCGGCGCACTTGTCGCGCTGAGCGCGGCAAAGCTGAAATCATGCCCGCTGTGGACGCAACCGAACGACAGGACATCGCCTATCCGGGCCCGGAGGCACCGCGCTCGCGGATCAACGGGGAGTACATCCCGCCCCATGTGATCGTCCTGTTCGGAGCCACCGGCGATCTGGCCCGGCGCAAGCTGCTGCCCGGCCTCACCCGCCTGTCGCTGTCCGCGCTGGCTCCGGATATCCGGATCGTCGGCACCTCCCTGGAGGACCGCGACGACGAATCGTTCCGGCAGTTCGCCAAGGCAGCGGTCCAGGAGTTCGGCACCCACAAGCCGAGCGATGAGCAGTGGGAGGACTTCGCCTGCAACCTCCACTACGTTTCCCAGTCGGCGGGACCCGAGGCGCTGGCCGAGGCAGTCACCGCGGCCGAACGAGAGCTGGGCCCGGACGCTCGCCGCCTGCACTACCTCAGCGTGCCGCCCAAGGCGGCCCTGGCGGTGATCGAGATGCTCCGGGCGGCCGACCTGGTGGACCGCTCCCGGGTGGTGATGGAGAAGCCGTTCGGCAGCGATCTGGAGAGCGCGGTCAAGCTCAACTCGCAGCTGCACGAGACCTTCTCCGAGGCCCAGATCTTCCGCATCGACCACTTCCTGGGCAAGGAGGCGGCCCAGAACATCCTCGCCTTCCGGTTTGCCAACGGGCTGTTTGAACCGATCTGGAACCGCAACTTCATCGACCACGTCCAGATCGACATCCCGGAGACGCTGGGGATCGACCGCCGGGCCGACTTCTACGAGTCGACGGGGGCCTATAAGGACATGGTGGTCACGCACCTGCTCCAAGTGCTGGCCTTCGTGGCCATCGAGCCGCCCACCGCACTGGAGCCGCGGGCGATCAGCGAGGAGAAGAACAAGGTCTTCCGGTCATTGCTGCCGATCGATCCCGACCAAGTCGTGCGCGGCCAGTACGAGGGCTATCGCCACGAGGACGGCGTGAACCCTCACTCCGACACCGAGACGTTCATCGCGCTCAAGTGCGGCCTGGACAACTGGCGCTGGGCCGGCGTGCCGTTCTATCTGCGCACCGGCAAGCGGATGGCCGAAGGCCAGCGGATCGTCTCGATCGCCTTTCGCCAGGCGCCCAAGAGCATGTTCCCGCCGGGTTCGGGACTCGGCGCGGCGGGTCCTGACCACCTCACGTTCGACCTCGCCGACGCATCGCGGATGTCGCTGTCGTTCTACGGCAAGCGCCCCGGGGCGGGAATGCGGCTGGACAAGCTCAGCATGCAGTTCGCCACCAGCGAGACCGAGCAGGCGGGCGAGGTGCTCGAGGCCTACGAGCGGCTGCTTCTCGACACGCTGCGCGGCGACCACACGCTGTTCACCACCGCCGAGGGGATCGAGAGCCTGTGGGACCGCTCGTCGCGGCTGCTGGAGGATCCCCCGCCGGTCAAGCGCTACCCGGGCGGAAGCTGGGGGCCCAACGCGATCCACCAGCTGATCGCCCCCAACGCCTGGCGGCTGCCGTTCGAGCGCACGTGGCGTGAGAAGACCTAGCCGGGCCGGGCCGGCACAGCCTGGCCGGGCTTGACCGGCCGCGGGGCGAACACCAGGTCCACCGTGATCGCGGCGACTCCGGCCACCGCAATCACCACCGCCATCGGCAGCGCGTCATGGCTGCCGCCGAGTCCGACCAGCGGGGCCACCACCGCGCCGAATCCGAACTGACCCAGCCCCAGCAGCGCCGATGCCGCCCCCAGCGCGCCCTCCTGCTCGGCCAGCGCGGCCGCGGTGCCGTTGGGCAGGACGAGACCGTTTGCCGACAGCAGGGCGAAGAAGGCGATCAGCAGCCACCCCAAGCGGGCTCCGGTCAGCGTCACCAGCAGCGTGGCCACCGAGGCGCAGGCCACGCCGATCAGACCGCGGCGCAAGAGCACCGTGGCGCCGGTCTTACCGACCAGCCGCCCGCCGATCTGGGTCATCGCGATCAGCCCGGCCGAGTTGACCGCGAACACCAGGCTGAACAGCTGCACCGACAGACCATGGATGTTCTCGAGCACGAACGAGGAGCCCGCGATGTAGGCGAACATGGCCGAGAACGAGAGCGAGAACGCGAGCGCATAGGGGCTGAAATGGCGATCTCCGAGCAGCCGCCCGAAGGTCCGCAGCGTCTTGCCCAGCCCTCCGCCGTGGCGGCGGTGGACCGGCAGCGTCTCGGGCAGCCAGGCCGCGGTGGCGACCAGCAGCGGGGCGCCGATCAGGGCCAGGATCACGAACACCCCGCGCCACGACGTGACGGCCAGCACCTGGCCGCCGACCAGCGGCGCGAACACCGGCGCCACCCCGGTGATCGCCATCAGCAGCGAGAACATCCGCGCCGCCACCGCCCCCTCGCAGAGGTCGCGCACGACGGCCCGGGCGATGACCACGCCCACTCCGCCGGCCATCCCCTGCAGCAGGCGGACCACGATCAGGACCCCGATCGTGGGAGCCACCGCGCAGCTGACCGAAGCGGCGCTGTAGGCGACCAGCCCGGCCAGCAGCGGGCGGCGGCGCCCGTAGTGGTCGCTGACCGGGCCGGCGACCAGCTGGCCCAGGCCCAGCCCCAGCATGCAGCCGGTGATCGTCAGCTGCCCGGCCGAGGCCGAGCCGCCCAGCTCGTGCGTCAGCGACGGCAACCCCGGCAGGTACATGTCAAGCGACAGCGGTCCGAACGCCGACAGGGCCCCCAGCACCACGATCTGCCGTCCGGCGGGCCGACGCGAGCTGCCGCCGCGAGCCGGCGGCTCAGTCGAGACGTCCAGCACAGCCGGGGTCAGCGAGCCAGCGCCACCTCGACCAGCAGCGGCTCGCGCCGAGTGGCCAGGTCGGGCAGAACCGAATCGAAGGTGTCAAGCAGCTGCTCGTGAGTCTCGACGTTGATCGACGGGCAGCCCAGGCAGCGCGCCATGCCGGCGATGTCGATCGATCCGAAGGCCGGCCAGGGGCTGGGAGCGCTGCGGGCCCGGGCCAGCGAGTCCATCACGGCGTAGCGGCCGTTGGCCATCACGATCAAGAGCACGCCGGCCTCGTAGTGGGCGGCGCTCCACAGCGCCTGGATGGCGTACATCGAGGAGCCATCCCCGACCACCGCCACCACCGGGCGGTCCGGGTTGCCCATCCGGAGGCCGATCGAGCCGGCGACACCGAAGCCGAGCGCCCCGTTGCCGCAGGCCACGAATCCGCGGGGCGAGCGGACGGCGATCCGCTGGTAGAGCTCCGGCTGGCTGGAGGGGGTCTCCTCGACCAGCACGGCGTTGCGGGGCAGGCGCTCGCCGAGCGCGGCCAGGACGTGGCCGGGGGTCAGAGGCTCGCCGCTGGCGGGGGGTTCGGGAGCGGGCGGCCGGACCAGCGGAGCCGGCGGCTCGCTCTCTCGCTGCTGCAGCTGCTCGGCCAGGACGGCACAGGCGGCCGGGACCGGCGCCACCACGGCCAGCTCGCAGGGGCTGCGGTGTGCCTCGGCGGGGTCGTCGGTGAGCACCGCCACGCGGGTGCCCTCGGCCACCATCGGACCCGGGTCTTCAAGCAAATAGAGCCGGAACGCGCTGGTCCCGACGGCCAGCACCAGGTCGTGGCCGGCCAGCGTCTGACGCATCAGGTTCCGGCGCCAGGGCAGGTGGCCGGCGAACAGCCGGTGGTCCTGGGGAAAGCCGGCGCGACGCGTGAACGACTCCTGCCACACCGGGCAGCACAGCCGCTCGGCCAGGGCCACCGCCGCCTCCCAACCCTCGCAGCTGTCGCTGCCGTGACCCACCACCAGGGCCGGAGAGGCCGCCCGGTCGATCATCTCGGCGAGGTCACCGAGCTCGGCCGGAGTTACCGAGGCGGTCCGCACGGTGCGCTCGGGCCAGCCGGCGGCAAGGTCGTCGGCCGGCTCGTCCCAGTCGCCCATCGGCACCACCACCAGCGCCGGCCCGCGGCCCGCCTGGGCCTCGTTGTAGGCCCGGGCGATCGTCCCCGGCACGTCCTGGGCTCGCACCGGCAGGCTCGACCAGACCGGGTACTCACCGGCCAGGCGCTCGAGCGCGCGACCGGTCAGAAACGGCTCGTAGGCCAGCTGGCGGCGGTCCTGTTGACCGACCAGCACGACCAGCGGGGCGCGACAGTCCCTGGCGTTGGCGATCGCGTTGATCGCGTTGCCGAGCCCGGCCGCGGTGTGAAGGTTGACGAACGCCGGCTCGCCCCGGGCGATCGCGTAGCCGGTGGCCATCCCCACGACCGATCCCTCGTGCAGCCCCAGGACGAAGTGGATGTCCGCCGGAAGCCCGGTCAGGAACGAGATCTCGGTCGAACCGGGGTTACCGAAGATGGTGGTCAGCCCGAAACGGCGCATCACGTCGAAGACCGCATCCCGGACCGTCCGGGGGTCCTCGACATGGTGGGTTTCGTTGCCCGTGGCGGGGACGGCGGTGCTCTGCGCTTGGTCGATCATGCCTGGAGTCCTCTTCCGAAGCGCTCTCCGTGCGTGCCAACGCTATCACGTACGCTTTGAGAACAATCGGGCACATTGCGTACGCACTCGGCGATGATGGCGCGCGCGGGCCGATACTGCAGGCGATTTCAAGGAGAAGCTGTGGCGCTCAAAGGGCTCAAGGACAAGGTCGTGATCGTCACCGGCGCCGCCTCGGGAATCGGCCTGGCCACGGCCCGGAGGCTGGTGGCGGAGGGGTCCCGGGTCGCCCTGGTCGACGTCGACGGCGACGCCGCCGCGGCGGCGGCGGCGCAGCTGGGGGCCGACGTTCTGGCGCTGACCGGCGATGTCGGCAGCGAGTCCGACGTGGAGCGGTGCTTCGCCACCGTCCGGCAACACTTCGGGCGCATCGACGCGCTTCACAACAACGCCGGGATCGAGGGGCCGGTGACGCCGCTGGTCGACTTCGAGCTCGAGCACTTCCGGGCGCTCTTGCACGTCAACTACGTGGGGGTGTTCCTCAACCTGCGCCAGATGCTCCGCACCGCCCGGGCCTCCGGGTCGCCGGCCGCGATCGTCAACACGTCCTCCGGGACCGGCGTTCACGGAGTGCCCGGTCTGGGCGCCTACGGATCCACCAAGGCGGCGATCATCGGCCTGACCCGGGCGGCGGCGATCGAGAACGCCGGCGCTGGGGTGCGGGTCAACGCGATCGCCCCCGGCCCGGTGGACACGCCGCTGTTCGGTCGCTTCGAGCCTGCCTTCCGCGACCAGGCCGAGGCGTCGCTCCCCGAGGGCCGACTCGGCACCGCCGAGGAGATCGCCGCCCTGGCGGCGTTCCTGCTCAGCGACGAGGCGCCGTTCATCACCGGCGCCGTGTACTCGATCGACGGCGGCGAGACGGCGTGACCGGGGATCTGAGGCCCACCCTGCCGGAGGTCCAGGAGCGGTGAGCGCAGCCTCCAACCCGGCGGACCTGGGGATCCTCGAGGCTCGCGCCCTGCTCGGCCGCCGCGAGCTATCGGCGCTCGAGCTGACCGAGGCCTGCCTGGGGCGGATCGAGGAGCGAAACGGCGGCCCTCCGACCTACGAGGGTGCGCCCGACGCCATCAACGCCTGGGTCCGCGTGTATCCGGAGATCGCGCGCGAGCAGGCCCGCGCCGCCGATCAGCGCCTCGATCGCGACGGCGAGCGGGCGCCGCTGCTGTGCGGAATCCCGATCGCGGTCAAGGACCTCTACGCGATCGCGGGGTTGGGACTGAGCGCCTCCAGCCGGGTGCTCGAGGACCATGTGGCCGCCGAGGACGCGACGGTTTGGGCCACCCTGCGCGATCGGGGGATGGTGCTGCTCGGCCACACCCACACCCACGAGTTCGCCGCCGGCGGGACGACCGACCAGGTGGGGAACCCGTGGGCGCTTGACCGCGTGGCCGGTGGCTCGAGCGGCGGCAGCGCGGCGGCGCTGGCCGCCCGGATGGCGCCGGCGGCGCTGGGCAGCGACACCTGCGGCTCGCTGCGGATCCCGTCGGCGTGCTGCGGGACCAGCGCCATCAAGCCGACCCACGGGCGCCTGCCGCTCGACGGGATCATCCCGCTGGCCCCGACGCTCGACCACCCCGGCCCGATGGCCCGCACGATCGCCGACTGTGCCGCCCTGCTGTCGGAGATGGTGACGGCAGGCCCGGCGGTGGATCCGACGATGCCGCCCCCGGCGCCGTTGGGGGAGCTGCCGCTGGGCCCCCGGTCCGGTCCCCGCCCCCTGGCCGGGCTGACGATCGCGGTAACCGACCGCACCGAGTCGATGGCCCTCGATCCCGCAGTGGCGCAGGGCTTCAGCCAGGCTCGGGCGGCCTGCGAGCAACTCGGGGCCCGAGTGGTCTCGCGGCCGATCCCGTGGACGTTTGACTGGTCGGATCTGAGCCTCGTGCTCTCGACCGAGGTGTGGGCCTATCACCACGCCCATGCCGAGCTTCACGAGCTCTATCGGCCGGCGATCGCCGAGTTTGTCGAGCTGGCCCGGCAGTTCACCAGCGTGGTGCCGTACCTCGCCGCCCAGGATCGCCGCGCCCAGGGCACGGCGGCCTGGGAACGGTGGTTTGCGGAGCACGCCGTCGATCTGGTGCTCGAGCCGACGCTGCCGATCGTGCCCTACGGGCGGGGCCCGGGCTATGACCGCGGCCACCCCGGCGGCCCCGGGGACCCGATGATCGCGCTGACGGCGCTGTGGGACATGACCGGAATGCCGGTGGCCGCGCTGCCGGTGACCTGGGAGGTGGGGATCTCGCTGGTGGCGCCGCGGGGCGGCGAGGCCGCGCTCACCCAGGCGGCGATCGACCTCCAGGAGCACGCGCTGGGCGTGCCGGAGTGGGCTTCGTGACCCCAGCGGTCCCCCCGTCGCGGCGGTCTGAGCGGCCCCGGCGGCGGCTCAGTGCTCGGGGCGAAAGCCGGTGTCGATCGTCATCGAGCCGCCGACCGCCCGCGATACGCAGGTGACGATCGTCTCCCCCGTCTGCTGCTCGTCCTCGGACAGGAAAACGTCGCGGTGGTCGAGCTCGCCGTCGAGCTCTACGACCGAGACCGCGCAGAGACCGCACTCCCCGCGCAGGCAGTCCCACATCATCTCCACGCCCTGGTCCTTGAGCGAGTCGAGCAGCGTCCGGTTGCGGCGCACGGTGACCTCGCGGTTGCCCTGGTCCTGCACGCGGACCGTGAATTCCTCTGGCGCGTAGCGTCCGCCGGAGGCGAAGGTCTCGAACTGAAGCCGGTCCGGACGCCGGCCCTGCTCGCGCCAGATCCGCTGGACGGCGTCACGCAGGCGCAGTGGGCCGCACACGTAGAGCTCGCCGTGCTCGTCCAGGCGCTCGACCTCGGAGCCGATGTCGAGCCGGCGCCCGTCGGCGGAGACGAACAGCTCGAGCTTGTCGCCGACCAGTTCGGAGAGCTCCTCGACAAACGGCATCTGCCGGCGGGTGCGCCCGGCGTACAGCAGCCGGTAGGGCCGTCCGTGGCGCTCGAGCGCCTGAGCCATGCCGACGATCGGGGTGATCCCGATCCCCCCGGCAATCAACAGGTACTCCGGGCGCCCGTACTGCAGCTCGAAGTGGCTCTGGGGCTCGGACACCTCGACGTCGGTGCCGGGCTGCAGCGCGCGCACGAACCGCGAGCCGCCGCGGCTGTCGGGGACGTCCTTGACCGCGATCCGGTAGGCACCGTCCACCGGTCGCTCTCCGACCAGCGAGTAGGAGCGGATATCCGGCAGCTCGTCGACCACCACCGCGATGTCGAGATGGGCGCCGGTGGGATACGGGTGCGCTGGGGCCTCGGGCTCGATCGCGACCATGCGGACATCGCTCGCCACGTCGCGGACCTCCCGCACCACCCCGGGCCCGAAGTGACGCCCTGAGCTCATCGGCCGCGCGCTGAGGCGGGCGGGGTCACTTGATCCCCAGACGCTCGGCGTCGGCCTCGGTGGCCTCCACCCGCGTCACCGTCTCCTCCTGGCGGCGCGACTGCTCGGCCGAGTTGCGGTAGCGCTCGTCCTGTGCCTCCTCGGACATCATCCGATCGATCAGCCGCCGCGCCCACATCGCGCCACCGTCGATGTTGAGGTTGTAGAAGTCCTTGTCAGGGTGGGCATCGATGCCGCGCTGCTGCGCCGCCAGCACCTCCTCGTCCTCGGCGAACACACCTGACACGCCCTCGCGGATCAGCGTGGTGATCCGCTGATCGTTGAGGTTGTAGTTGCGCACGAAGGCCCAGAAGTAGTGGCACGAGCGCTCGGTCTCGGGAGTCATCGTGTTGAGCACGTATCCGTTGACACCTTCAGACCGGTCGCCTTCGGGTGCGCCGCTGCCGGCCGGCGCCACGCCGACGTCGATGGCCACCGTGCTCGGGGCCTCGAAGTTGATGATCTGCCAGCGATCGACCTTGTCCACCGGCTGGCCGCGCTTCCATTCCAGCTGCATCTTCCAGAACGGCGGCGCCTCGACGTCACGCATCCACCGGGTCACGGTCGCCGAGCGCCTGCCGTGAGTGACCTCGAACGGCACCTCGGTGATCGAACGCTGGCCGATGCTGGCGCCGTGGACGAAGGTCTCGTGGGTCAGATCCATGAGGTTGTCGACGATGAGCTTGTAGTTGCAATCGAGGTGGATCAGCTTGCCGTCGCCGGCCCACTGCTCGTCGTCGTTCCAGTGCAGGTCGGGGACCAGGTCCGGGTCGGCCAGGGCCGGGTCGCCCGTCCACACCCACACGAAGCGATGGCGCTCGACCACGGGATAGGCACGCACCCGGGCCGCCGGGTTGATCGTCTTCTGGGAGGGCATGAACGTGCAGCGGCCCTCCGCGTTGTAGACCAGGCCGTGATAGCCGCACGCCACCTGATCGCCCTCGAGCTGCCCCTCCGACAGCGGCATCAGGCGGTGCCAGCAGGCGTTCTGGAGCGCCACCGGGCGGCCGTCGCCGCGCCTGTAGATGACCAGGTCGTGTCCGGCGATCTTGCGGGCCAGCAGCTCGCGCTTGCACTCGACGTCGTAGGCGGCGGCATACCAGCAGTTGACGGGCCAGTCGGTCAGCTTGAACGTGTCGGGAACACGACTGATGTCTGGCTCGGAGCGGCCGTTGGGACTCGGCATCGTTCCTCCCTCCCGAGGACGGCATGTGCTGTTGTCACGCTACCCCGCCAGCGCGCCGAATAGCTGGATTTGACCGGCCGCGCGCGGCCACTTGACCGAGTGCGCAGGTCACTCGCACCGGCTCTCGCTGTCAGTGCCGAGCCGGCTCCGCAACGGGTGCGGCGAAGTCGAACGTCACTGCGGTCAGGCTCTCGGAGACCTCCCACAGACGGCGCGCGGTGTCGGGGTTGCGGGCCGCCCGGGTCGGCGTCACGAGCCTGGGATGGCCGCGCATCTCCTGAAGACCGTCGGGGCCGACGAACGACCCACCGGGGATGTCGGCGGTGGCGGCGTAGAGCGTCGGCAGCGCTCCGTGCTCGGCGTCCTGGGCTACGAACCGGTTCAGCAGCACCGACCCGACTCTTTCCACCCGTGAGGGTGTGGCCGCGAACTGAAGGTTGGTGTCCGCGTAGCCGGGGTGCGCGGCCACGCTCTTGACGTCGGACCCGGCCGCTTGCAGACGCCGGTCGAGTTCAAGCATGAACAGGAGGTTGGCCAGCTTGGACTGGCCGTAGGCCGGCCAGCGCCGGTACGAGCGCTCACGCTGGAGGTCGTCGAAATTGACGTGCCCGAACTTGTGTGCGGTGCTCGAGATCGTCACCACCCTGGCCTGCGGAGTGCTCAGCAGCTTGGCGAGCAGCCTCCCGGTGAGCGCGAAATGGCCCAGGTGGTTGGTCCCCAACTGGAGCTCGAACCCGTCGGCGGTGGTGCGCTGGGGCGGCACCATGACCCCGGCGTTGTTGATCAGCAGGTCGAGGTTGGCCGGCGAGAAGCCGTCGGCGAACTCCTGCACCGAGGCCAGCGAGGCGAGATCGAGCGCCGCGACTTCGAGCTCGGCGCCGGGGACCTCACGGCGAATCGTCGCCGCCGCGCTCTCGCCCTTGCCGGTGTTCCGGCAGGCCATGATCACACGGGCTCCGGCCCGGGCCAGCTCGCGCGCGGTGACCAGACCGATCCCGCTGTTGGCTCCGGTGACGATGGCGGTGCGGCCGTGCTGATCGGGGATCTGGTCGGCGGTCCAGGGCATGAAGCTTCCTTTCCGGGAGTGACTGCGGCGGGGGTGGCGGACTGGTCTGCCGTGCGCGTCGGCCGGGTCTGTCTTGGCTCGGCAGCCGCAACAGCGGTGATCCTGGCACTTAGGATGCCAATTGTCAACACCGGTGTCATTTGGCACCAGGAGTAGACTTTCCCTGGCGATGAGCACCGGACTGCGTGAACGCAAGAAGCTGCAGACCCGCGAGCAGATCACCGAAGCGGCGATCGCGCTGTTTGCCGACCGTGGCTTTGACGGCACCACCGTCGACGACATCGCCGCCGCGGCCAACGTTTCAAGGCGGACCTTCTTTCGCTACTTCGCGCGCAAGGAGGATGTGATCCTGGCTTGGAAGCAGGAAACCGCCGACGAGCTGCGCCGCGCGCTTGCCGCCAGGCCGCCCGAGGAGGCGCCGCTGGAGGCGGTGCAAGGGGCCCTGACCGTTCTCGCCCAGGGCTACCAGGCGCGACGTGAGCTGGCCCTCGGCCTGCTGCGGCTGTTCGAGCGCCCGCTCGAGCTGCCTCACCCCAAGCACACCTCATGGGACGAGGTGATGGCCGACGGTCTGGCGGGTCGGCTCGGTGTCGACCCCGCGCGCGACCCGCGTCCCCGTCTGATCGCCGGCGTCGGCTTCGCGGTCCTGCTGGCCACTGTGCAGAGCTGGGGGTCCGATGGAGCCCGGGGCGATCTGCCGCAGCTGCTCACGCAGGCGTTCGCCGACCTTCGCGAGCAGGCCGGCGCCCGCGGGTCCTGAGGACGAATCGATGATCGACCGCCGCCGATCGACTTCGAGTCGCCGGGGCGGGGGGCGGGCGGCGCGCGAAACCGCAGCTAAGCTAACCGCGTGGACTCGAACGGGTGGCCC
>DASXJY010000108.1:0-28475 GCA_036497115.1 Solirubrobacteraceae bacterium | reverse complement strand
CGACGGCTGCCTTGGCGGTGACGAGGTGGTAGAGGATCAGCAGCTGCACGAGGGCCAGAGATTCGGAGCGAAACAGCTCTGTCCCGATCGTGAACTCGCCCAGGCGGCGGGCGCGCAGATGGGTGGCGAAGTGCATCCGGGCCCAGATCGCCTCTTCGATCGCCGCCGCGTGGGCCGGCTCCATTCGGCCGGGGATGTGCAGGACTCGCGCCGTCCCGTCCTGCTCCAGCGTCAGTCCCTCGGGATCGCCGTTGATGAACGGGCTCAGGTCAGGATGATGGAGTCCGTCGCAGAGGGTCAGCTCGGCGTCGAGTTGAGTCTGGTCAGGCTCGACGTCGTCACCGGGAAGCGTGAACGAGACCAGCATGTCCGCGTACCGCCGCTGGGGTCGGATGTAGGCCTCGGAGTCGGGCTCGCGGCGATCCAGCTCGGCCAGTACCTCGTCGGTGGTGTAGCCGCGGCGCGAGCAATCTCGCTGCACCTTCCACCGACGCCGCAGCTCCTCCGGCGGGTTGAGGAACACTCGCACGTCGTAGACGTCGCACATCTCCGGCAGGTAGTAGCCCAGCAGACCCTCGATCAGCGTGAAACGCTCGGGAACGACGTAGACCGGCGGTCCGAAGGTGCCGTCGTGATGGCGGTAGACGGGCTTGAGGACGGCCTCACCGTCGCGCAGGTGAGCCAGGTGTTGGGCGATGATGTCGAGGTAGTTGCAGTCTGGATGAAGCGGGGTGATCCCGTACTCGGAGCGCTGACGACGGTCGTAGCGGTGGTAGTCGTCGGTGCAGATGTGGGCCACGTGCTCCTCGCCCAGGACACGGATCAGGCCGCGGGTGATCGTCGTCTTGCCGGCGGCGGAGTCGCCGACGACGCCGAGGATGATCGGGCGCGAGTTCATGACCTCGACTCGCTGAAGACCGAGCTCTGGAGAATGTCGTCGGCCTCGATGGTGATCAGATCACGGCGGGTCAGCTTCCGGCCGGCGGCCAGCAGGCGGGTGGCGTGGCGCATGCGGGCACGTTCTATCGCGTTGCGCATGCTGCGGCCGTGGGCGAAACGAGGTTGGTGTGATCGGCGCTCGACGTACTCCCGCAACGCCAGCTTGGCGTCGGAACTGAGCACGTAGCCCTGCCCGGCGACGATCAGCTCGGCGATCGCGAGCAGCTCTGGCACGCTGTAGTCGGGGAAGCGGATGTGATGGGCGACCCGCGATCCCATTCCCGGGTTGGCGCGGAAGAATTCCTCCATCCGGTCCTCGTAGCCGGCCATCACGACGACCAGGTTTTGCCGCTCGGACTCCATCACGGCCAGCAGGACCTCGATTGCCTCCTGGCCGTAGTCACGTTCGTTCTCCCGGCGGTGCAGGTAGTAGGCCTCGTCGATGAACAGGACTCCGCCCAGGGCCCGCTTGATCACGTCCTTGGTCTTCGGCGCCGTATGCCCGACGTACTGCCCCACCAGGTCATCGCGCGTGACCGACACCAGGTGGCCCTGCTCGATGTAACCGAGGCGGTGAAGGATCGCCGCCATCCGAAAGGCGACGGTGGTCTTGCCGGTACCCGGGTTGCCGGTGAAGCTCATGTGCAGCGTGGGGGCCTGGGATCCGAGCTCCATCTGGTCGCGGAGGCGGTCAATCACCAGCAGCGCGGCGATCTCGCGGATCCGCGTCTTGACGGGGGCCATGGCGATCAGGTCGCGGTCGAGGTCGTCGAGCACCTCCTGCAGGCGCGAGCTTTGAAGGACTGACGCCGCGTCGGCCTGGCCATCGCGAATTGCCGCCGAGAAGTCCACCTCGTCGATCGCCGCGCCCGCTCGGGCCCCCCGGGGGGGACGAACCACCTGGCCGGCGAACTCATCGGTGAATAGTGGTGAGCCCCGGTCGACGGTATTCAGCCCCCGGGCGCGACTGCCTGTAGCGGCTGCGGCCCGGGGGTCGAGGGGACGGCCCGTGGTATCGAGACCCCGCGGCGCCATCAGGATTCTCCCAGCCCCTCGTCGGTGGAGATCGCAATTCCGTTGTGCGAGGGCCTGACCGTGCCGGCCAGGGGCGAGTCGCGGCCGGGCGTCGCGTTCTGGACCGCCGCTGGGTCTCGGCTGCTGGCGAGATCGCCCGGGTTGTCGTAGCGTCGCCCCGCCGGCTGCTCAGCGGCGTAGGCGCGGATGCTGTAACGGATCTGGCGGTCGGACTTGTCCTGGCGCTCGAGGCTGAAGCCCGGCTCCTGTGCCGGACGGTTGACGATGAAGCTCAGCCGCGAGGATTGGCGTCCCAGCGAGCTGTCGTAGCAGACCAGCTTCACGTAGTGATTGGGGTAAGCATCGCGACACGACGTGACATCTCCCATCGCGACGTCCACATCGTCGGGGGTGAGGTCGAACTCGGGCTGGTTCCACATCTCCCAGTAACTGTTGCGGGGATGGGGATCGTCGGTGTACTCGACCATGATCGCCCACCCCTGCTCGAGCCCGTAGCGGATCTGAGCTGCGATCTCCTCATCGGTCAAATCGTTGAGGAACGAGAAAGTTCCCTGGGTGATCCTCATGGTGCCCTCCTTCGTCTACAGGCTGACCGTGGGCACGGCGAGCGTGTCCGGGGTGTCGGTGGAGGCAAAGTCGAAGGTGATGTCCTTCCAGACCTCCAGTGCGGCGTCGAGCTCGGGGCAGCCTCGCGCTGCGTGCCGGAGGATGTCAGGGCCCTCTGAGTAGTAGTCCTGGCCCTCGTTGCGAGCCTTGATCATCGCCTCGACGGCGACCCGGTTGGCCGTGGCCCCGGCGGCGATGCCCATTGGATGCCCGATCGTGCCGCCACCGAACTGGAGCACGACATCCTCGCCGAGGTAGTGCAGCAGCTGGTGCATCTGACCGGCGTGGATCCCGCCCGAGGCAACCGGCATCACGGGGGCCAGCGAGGCCCAGTCCTGATCGAAGTAGATCCCCGTCCGCGGGTTGGCGTGGTTGAAGCGCTGACGGCAGACGTCGTAGTAGCCACGGATCATGTCCGGGTCGCCCTCGAGCTTGCCGACCACCGTCCCGGCATGGATGTGGTCGACGCCGATCATCCGGCACCACTTGGCAATCACGCGGAAGCTCACGCCGTGGAACTTCTGGCGGGTGTAGGTCCCGTGGCCGGCGCGATGCAGGTGCAACAGCATGCCGTTGCGCCGGGCCCACTTGGACATCGACTGCATCGCCGTGTAGCCGATGGTCAGGTCCATCATGATGATCACGCTGCCGATCTCCCGGGCGAACTCGGCGCGCTCGTACATGTCCTCCATCGTCCCGGCGGTGACGTTCATGTAGTGGCCCTTGACCTCCCCGGTGGCGGCGGAGGCTCGATTGACGGCCTCGATCGCGTGCAGGTAACGGTCGCGCCAGCGCATGAACGGCTGCGAGTTGATGTTCTCGTCGTCCTTGGTGAAGTCGAGGCCTCCGCGCAGCGCCTCATAGACCACCCGGCCGTAGTTCTTGGCCGAAAGGCCCAGCTTCGGTTTGGTGGTGGCTCCCAGCAGCGGGCGGCCGAACTTGTCCAGGTACTCGCGCTCCATGACGATCCCGTGGGGCGGCCCCTGGAAGGTCTTCAGATACTGCGTCGGGATCCGCATGTCCTCGAGGCGCAGCGCCTTCAGTGCCTTGAAGCCGAACACGTTGCCGATGATCGATGAGGTCAGGTTGGCGACCGACCCCTCCTCGAACAGATCGAGGTCGTAGGCGATCCGGGCGATGTACTGCCCCTCGGCACCGGGCACCTCGTCGAGCTGATACGCCTTGGCCTGATAGTGCTCGTGCGGTGTCAGGCGGTCGGTCCAGACGACTGTCCAAGTCGCCGTTGAGGACTCGCCGGCGACGGCCGCGGCGGCCTCGATCGGATCCACGCCCGGCTGCGGGGTGATGCGAAACGCGCACAGGATGTCGGTGTCCTTGGGCTGATAGTCGGCGTCCCAGTAGCCCATCTGCGCGTATGGAGTTACGCCCGCGGCCCAGCGATCGCGCCTGTCGTTGCTATTTACCTGATCCGTCAGCGACATGTGTGGTGCGCCTTTCAATCGACCGCGTTCACGGTAAGCGGAGAAGGCATAGCCGTCAATCACTAAAAAGTGATCGACACTTAGAGGTTCGGCTAATCCGGATGGGTTAGCCAAAGCTCAATGGCCCGCATCGATCTTCTGCTGGTTGCGCCGCGAACGCAGGGCTAACCTCGGGCCATATGGAGGTACTCGGGGCGCTGAGAGCGGCTTGATCGACGTCGCGCTGACCCGCGCCGACCTACGCCGCTGCGACGTGGCGGTCGTCATCGACGTGCTGCGGGCGACCTCGGTGGCCACCCAGGCCCTGGCGACCGGCTACGAGCGAGTGCTGTGCACCGAGAGCCTCGATCAGGCCGAGCGCCTGCGGGGGGCCGGCCGGGTGCTGGCGGGCGAACGGCAGTGTCTCAAGCCGCCGGGCTTTGACCAGGGAAACTCGCCGCGCGAGGCGGCGATTCGCTGCGGCGAGGACCTCGTTCTGGCCACCACCAACGGCGCCCCGGCGATCGTGGAGGCGGCGCGCTTGGCTCCCACCGTCATGCTGGGGTGCCTGCTCAACCTGACGGCCGTGCTGGCGGAGCTGACCAGCCTGGATCCGGCACGTTGCCACCTGCAGCTCGTCTGCGCGGGCACCGACGGTGCCGTGGCCCTGGAGGACACCTATCTCGCCGGGCGTCTCAGTGCGGGCCTGGCGGGAACGCGGACGGACGCCGCTCACGTCGCCGAGGCGGTGGCGCGAGCTTTTGCGAACCCCCGCCAGGCGCTGGAGCAGAGCGCGAACGCCCGGGTGCTGGTGAGGTCCGGGATGGACGCCGACATCGCGTATTGCGCCCAGGAATCAGTCCTCGATTGCGTCCCGCAGGTGGTCTCGGCGGACGACGGCACGGCGGTGATCGCCCGCCGGGCGCAGCCGGTGAGCCGCACCGCGTGGGTTGACACTGCGGCTACGGTCGAGGCTTGATGCCCCGTCCGATCCTGCTCGGCATCGTCGGGGATTCCGCCGCCGGCAAGACCACGCTGACCCGCGGGCTGGTCCGGATCCTGGGGGAGGCCCAGGTGACGCACATCTCCGCCGACCACTACCACCGTTATGACCGCCAGCAGCGGGCCGAGCTCGGGCTCACGCCTCTGCACCCGCGCGCCAACCACATCGATGTCCTGACTCAGCATCTCGAGCACCTCCGCGCCGGGGACCCGATCCTCAAGCCGGTCTACAGCCATCGCGACGGAACGTTCGCAGCGGCCGAATACGTGCCGCCGGCGCAGTTCACGATCGTCGAAGGCCTGCTGGGATTTCACACCCCGGCGATGCGCGACCTCTACGACGTTCGCGTCTACCTGGACCCTCCAGAGGATCTGCGCCGCAGCTGGAAAGTCCAGCGCGACTGCTCCCGGCGTGGTTACACCACCGATCAGGTGCTGGAGGAGCTCGACCGCCGCGAGGCCGACGCCGAGGCCTACATCCGGCCCCAGCGGCGCCATGCCGACCTGGTGATCTCGTTCACCCGCGGCGACGGCGACGACCAGGCGCACTTCGACGCCACGATCGCGATGCGGCCGGGACTGACCCATCCCGATCTCTCGTCGCTGGTGCCGCGCAGCTCCGATGAGATCACGCTGCACGAGCGCGGCGACGAGCTCTCGCTGTGGGTCTCGGGGACGATCGGCCCCTCCCCGGGCGCGGCGATCGAGGAGACGGTCTGGGACCGAATGCACTTCGCCAGCCATCTGCGCACCGAGCGCCTGGGCGAGTTCACGGTCGGAACGCAACTGCATCGATCCGAATCGCTGGCCATCACGCAGCTGCTGGTCCTCTATCAGCTGGTCACGGCCCGGGCCGCGGTGGCGGTGGGGGCGGCGGGGACGCGGACCGACACTCCGTCCTCGGCGGTGGTTCGTTGACCTCTGGGGCATATGTGGCACACACCCGGTGAGGTATAGGAGTGAGCCCTCCGGGGCCGAGGCGGCCGCGTGATCCCGGGGCGGACACCGGGGAGCGAGCCGGCAGCGCTTTTCGCAGGTTCGCTCCCCGAGGTTCAGGGGGTGATCGCCGGAGGACGCACCTTCGGTTGCGGGCGATCGCGTGCTCTGGAATGTCCGTTCGGTCGCGCGCGACGGTGGACGTTCTGCACCATCCGAGCGCGCGGGCTCTAGACGGCCCCGCCCGAGGCGCGGGCGAACTCGATGAACCGGTCGACCGTCGGCTTTGGCGGCCCCACCGGAGACCGGAGCACGAACCAGGGACGGGTCGCCGGGCCATCGCTGAGGTCGATCTCGCCCAGCCGCCCCGCCGCCAGCTCCACTTCGACGGCGGCGCGCGACAGCAGTGATACCCCCAGCCCGACCCGGACGGCCTGCTTGATCGCGCCGTTGGAGCCCAGCGTGAGGGTCTGAGGCCGCAGCCCGCGAGACTCGAGGAACTGTTCGTTCAGAGCCCGGGTCCCGGAGCCCGGCTCGCGCAGCAGCCAGACCTTGCCGGCGAGCTCGCTGGCCGCCTTGGGTTCACCGCTCGCCTGCGGATCCTCCGGAGCCGTGATGCAGGCGATCTGATTGTCGGTCAGCGGCTCGGCGACGAGCCGGTCGTCGGCGGGCGGCTTGCCGGAGATCGCCACATCGACCTTGTGGGCGCGGAGCCGGTCGAGAATGTCCTGGCGGTTGCCCACGTCAAGGGTCAGCTCGACATCGGGATATTGCGCCGAGAAGCTGCGCATGAGCGGCGGTACGAACGACTCGGCCGCGGTCGTGACGGCGGCGATCTGGAGGCGATGCGACGCGGCGGCGGCGGCCTCGAGGGCGGCGTGGTGGCCATCGGCGAGCAGGCCGATCACATCCTCCGCGTAGGGAGCATAGGCGCGGCCGGCCTCGGTCAGCTTGATGCCGCGGCCCGCCCGTTCGAACATCGCGCAGCCGAGTTCTCGCCCCAGTGAGGCGATCGCCGATGACACCGACGGCTGGGTCACGACGAGCTCGTCGGCCGCCGCCGTCACCGAGCCGCCGCGAACGACGGCGAGAAAGCAGGTCAACTGGGTAAGCGTTATAGCCATTTGCCTATCCATACTGAGTCTCGAATAGGCAGCTGTCAAACCCGGTCGGCTAGCTCCCGGGTTCGGGGCGTCGGCTCGCGGCCACGGTAGGACGGGCTATGGGTGTCGGCGCAGCCCGCGCAGGACCGCGTCGGCATCCCGGTGGGCGGCGCGCAGCGCGATCCCGACCAGGTCGAGGTCCGCGGCGGCTGCGGAACGGACCGCGGCGCGGTTGGCGCTGTCGTGGCCGGTGCTGAACATGTCGGCGGTATAGAGCGCGATCGGGACTTCGCGGCGCTGGGCACGCTCGCGCACCGTTGTCAGCTTGTCGGCACTGGCCTCGAAGATCAGGACGGGCTGGACGAGCAGCGGCAAGTAGCGGTTGCCGTCACCGTCGACGTAGTCCTCGCCGACGGCGGCGGGTCCGGCGGCGGCGGTCACGCCACTGATCACAAACGCGCACACGTTCAGCCGCTGCCAGCCGGCGAGGTCGCCGCGGACCACGACCGCCACCTTGGTGTCGAAATCGGTTACCGCCACGGGGCCAGCATGCCTCGCCCGCCGGCCGCTGTCTTGAACGATATTGCCGTCACTCGTGGGGTCGGCCAGGGCCGGGGTTGGCGCGGCGGCTAGGTGGCGGTGGCGAACCGGCCCGGGGTCACCCCCACGGCCCGCCTGAAGGTGCGCGTCAGGTGGGGCTGGTCGGCGAATCCGCAACCCAGCGCCACCTGCGCGATCGGCTCGCCGGCGCTGAGCATCACCCGGGCCCGGGCCACGCGCAGATTGGTCTGGAAGGCATGTGGGGTGAGGCCGGTGTGGCGGCGAAATTGGCGCAGGAGGGCAAAGCGCGTGAGTCCGGCGACTGACGCCAACGCTGCCAGCCCCACCGGCTGGTCGAAGTGCTCGGTCAGGTGCTCCCGCGCTCGCCGCACCGCGGCGTGCTCGGCTCGCCCGGGAGCGTGGGACGGGCCGGGGCGCAGGTGCGGCCGCAGCGCGCCGAGCGCCCCGACCACGGATTCATCGAGCTCGAGGCCAACGATTCCGGTGGCCAGCCTGGAGTGCATCCTTAGCAGTGAGTCGCGAAGCGTGCGGTCACGAAACACCACCCAGCGGGCGGCGCGCGGAGCGACGCGATCGCGCTCGTCCCAATCGTCGAGCAGGGCCGGATCGAGATACAGAACCTTGTAGGCCCAACCCTCCGGCACGGCGGCCATCCCAGTGTGGACTGCCTCGGGCTCGAGCACGAACAGCTCGCCGCGATCGGCCCGCTGCTGGGTGGCATCGACCTCGAAGCGCGCGGCGCCATGATGCACGACGGCCACAGTCCAGGTCGGATGCGAATGGGGCACGTAAGCGTGCTGGACGAAACGGGCGTGGAGGGCTTCCACGCCCGGCAGTCCCGGCGGGCGGAAGTAGGTCGAATGCTCGGGCAGTGCTCCAGCCTACCCCCGCTGGACTCCGAACCGCTGTCATCCGTGGCTTCGTGGATCGGACCCAAGCACGACCTCGGGAGGAGAAGCTGTGGGGGTGGAGAATCGCAACTCTGACCCACTGCCGCGGTTTGAAGGTCAAGGCCTGACGCACCCGCGCCGCGGAACCGGGAGCCGCACACAACGAACGGAGCCCCGCATGATCAGCACCCTCGTTCGCCACGTCCGCCGCCACGTGATCGGCTACATCGCCCTGGGCTGCTCGATGCTTTCCCTCGGCGGTGCGGCGTACGCGTCGCTTCAGATCCCCGCCGGCTCAGTGGGAGAGCGTCAAATCCGCAATCACGTGATCGATCCGGTCAAGTGGGATACCAGCTACACGACCGGGTTCGTGCGCCGGTGGGCGACTGTCAGTGGGACGGGCGCGATCATGTCGACCAGCCCGGGCGGGCAGAGCAAGGCGATCAGCACCGGTGACACCGTGGTCACCTGGGGCGATGCGTTCGCGGGCTGGTGCGCTCCGGTAGCCACCGTCCTGGGAGGGTCGGCCAGCCCACCGCCGACCACCTCGACGAGCACGACCACGAGCTCGACCCCGACGCCGACCGGCGCCGCCTACGCCGACGCCTCGATCGTGCCGCGCAGCGGGCAGTCGACGTTGGTGGCGGTGGCGACCTACAACTCGCTGGGCCAACCCGCCGCCGAGCCGTTCTCGCTCGCCGTGGTCTGTGGCCCCGGCGCCGGGTCGGGTCAGACGTTCCCCACCAACCTGCCGTAGCCGCGTCGCCGCGACGCCGCCGGCCTGCCCGGTCCGCTGCGAACTGCGCAGGCAACGAACGCCACCACCCCCAGCAAGGCCGCCGTCAACCACGGCCACCAGCCGATCGGCGGCTGCCACTGGGGGTGCGCCAGGAGCACGCTTGAGCCGGCCGCGTGCCCGCCTCAGCCGGCCTGCAACCACTCGGTCTCGAACCGGGATGCGGTGTGGATCGCGGTGAGCCGGAGCTCGGCCGGGCCGGTGCAGGTGAAGCGGTGAGGGACACCGGCCGGCGCGATCACGACGTCTCCCGCACCGACCGTGAGTTCGTCTTCACCGAGCTGGAACCGAGCCAGCCCGTCGTTGATCACGAAGACCTCAGGGTAGGGGTGGCGGTGCAGTCCAGGTCCCGAGCCGGGACTGGAGTGGACCAGGAACATCGAGACGGGAACGTCGCCGTGCTCGGCGCCAGTGAAGACGTCCGAGTTCTCGCTGCGCGGCAGGCTGCCGCGCCGCATTACGAGTTCGGTGGGAGCGGCGGACTGGTTGCTCATCGTTTCTCCGGACGCGATCGATTGAGGGTTGACGGCTGGGATGAGGTTCAGTCTGGACCATCGCGTCCAGTTGTCCAACAGATATTCAGGCTGACATTGAGAGATATGCTCCATGAATCGAGCTTCGCCAGCTAGCCCACTTCATCGCGGTCGCCGAGCACCGACATTTCACGCGAGCAGCGGCTCGCGTGCACCTCACCCAGTCGAGCCTGTCGAGCTCGGTCCGCTCGCTGGAGCGGGAGCTGGGCAGCGATCTGTTCGTTCGCAGCACCCGCCAGGTCGAGCTGACCGAGGCCGGCCGGGCGCTGCTGCCAGCCGCCCGACGGACCGTGGCGGCTTCCGAAGAAGCCCGCGACGCAGTTGCCGGAGTCAGGGGACTGCTGCGGGGTCAGCTTTCGCTGGGGGCCATCCAGTCGGTGGGCTCGGTGAACCTTCTCGCCCTGCTCACTCGCTACCACCGCCGCCATCCCCGCGTGATCCTGCGGCTGCACCACGACGCCGCTCCGGCACTGGTGCGGCAAACCGCGGACGGCGAGCTCGAGCTGGCCATCGTCGACCTTCCGCTGGGCCCCCAGGGAGACCGCGTCCAGGCCCAGTCGCTCGGCTCGGAGTCGCTGCTGTTGTTCGTGGCCGCCGATGATCCGCTGGCCGGCCGCCGCCGGGTCCGGCTGGTCGATCTCGCCGAGCGCGAGTTCGTCGAGTACCGGGCCGACTCGGCGATCCGGAGCAGGATCGACGAGGCCTGCACCTCCGCGGGGCTGAGCCGCCGCAGCTGCTGCGAGGTCGACATGCTCACCGACCTCGTGGAGCTCGTTTCCCAGGGACTGGGCGTTTCACTGCTGCCGCCCGCCGCGAGCAGACTGGGTGCAGGCTCGGTGGTGGGGATCACCACCGAGCCGCAGATCCCGCGCGAGCTGATGCTGGTCACCCCGCTTGACCGGCGGCCATCTCCCGCTGCTTCAGCGCTGACGAGTCTGCTGCGCGGCCAACTCGAAGGCTGAGGCCGATTACTCGGCCGCGCCTCAACTTTTGCGCGCCGCCGGCCGACATAGACAGAGATGAACGGCTCCCCGGAGGTCCTCCGGCCGTGGCGGCGCCGGCTGGCGCCGAGCGGGTCGCTGAGCCGCGCGCTGAGAGCTGGGCCGGCGTGACCGCCGACGAGCTGATGGAGGAGGCCTGCCGCCTGGCCGCCGAAGCGGTCCGCAACGACTGGGGCGGTCCGTTTGGCGCGGTGATCGCCAAGGATGGAGAAATTGTCTCCCGCGGCCAGAACCGGGTCCTGCTGACCGGGGACATCACCGCCCACGCCGAGCTCGAGTCGATCCGCAAAGCCGTGGCCATCCTCAATCCCGAGGCGCCGTCGATCGCCGCCGAAAGGCAGGACAGCTCGACCCTGGCCTTGTTGCCGCGTCCGCGGGGCTCCTCGGACCCGCTGCCGGAACGGGCCCGGATGCTGATGGGGATGGACATCTACACGACCGGCTGGCCCTGTCCGATGTGCATGAGCGCCATCTACTTGGCGCGGCTGGACTCGGTGCAGTTTGCCTGCGATCTGGAGGCCACCAGCGATATCGGGTTCGACGATGCCCTGCAGTACGAGGAGTTCGTAAAGCCGCTGAGCGAGCGCCGGATCGACATCTCGCAGGTGCGTTCAGACCTGGGTGCCCAGGCCTACCGGGTCTGGATGCAGAAGGCCAACCGCCACCCGTACTGATCGCCGGCGCTCTCGTGCTCGGTGCCCGGGGGCAAAGCGAGCGGCCCCCCACGGCTGGGGCGTCTCGGTCAGCTCAGGCCTCGACCTCGCGCCCGTCCTCGCCCCACATCACGTGGAAGGCGCCGTCACGGTCGACCCGCTTGTAGGTGTGGGCGCCGAACAGGTCCCTCAGGCCCTGGATCAGGCTGGCCGGCCCGCGGCCCCGGCGGTACCCGTCGTAGTAAGCCAGCGACGAGGAGAAGGCGGGCGTCGGGATCCCGAGCTCGGCCGCGCGGGCCACGAGCCGGCGCCAGGGGTCCTGCGCCTGCTCCAGCGCCTTGGCGAAGAAGTCGGCCAGCATCAGGTTCGAAAGTCCGGGCTCCTCGTCATAGGCCTCGCGAATCCGATCCAGGAACCGGGCTCGAATGATGCATCCGCCGCGCCAGATGGTGGCCATCGAGCCGAGATGGATGTCCCACCCTTCCTCGCGGGCCGCCGCCGCCATCTGGGCGAACCCCTGGGCGTAGGAGACGATCTTGGAGGCGTACAGGGCGTGCTCGACATCGGCGGCCAGAGACTCGTCTGCGCTGCCGCCCGGCGCGGGGCCGGCCAGCCGGCCGGCCGCGTGGTCGCGCTCTGACTTGAGCGCGCTCAGGGTCCGGGCGAATACCGCCTCGGTTATCCCGGTCAGCGGCACACCGAGCTCGAGGGCATTCTGAGCCGTCCAGCGGCCGGTCCCCTTCTGCTCGGCGGCGTCGAGGATCACGTCGACGAGCGGCTGGCCGGTGGCATCGTCGGTCTTGGCCAGGACCCGGGCCGCGATCTCGATCAAGAACGACTCCAGCTCGGAATCGTTGTAGGACTTGAAGCGCTCGGCGATCTCGGGAACTTCGAGTCCGACGCCGTGGCGCAGCAGGTCATAGCTCTCGGCGATCAGCTGCATGTCCGCGTACTCGATGCCGTTGTGAACCATCTTCACGTAGTGGCCGGCGCCGTCACTGCCCACATACGTGCAGCAGGGCGTGCCGTCAACCTTGGCGGCGATGGCCTCAAAGATGTCCTTCACCGACTGGTCGTAGGGCTCGCGGTCGCCGCCGGGCATGATGCTCGGGCCGTTCAGCGCGCCCTCCTCACCGCCGGACACGCCCACCCCGAGGAAGTGGATCCCCTGCGCGGCGAGCTTGTCGTGGCGGCGCTGGGTGTCGCGGAAGTTGGCGTTGCCGCCGTCGATCAGCACATCGCCCCGGTCGAGATGGGGCGCGATCTCGTCGATCACCGCATCGGTCGCCGGCCCGGCCTGGACCATGCTCATCAGGACCCGCGGGCGAGCCAGTGCTCCGACCCACTGCTGCACTGACTCCTGGCCGGTGATCGGTCCCTCCGAGCCGTGCTCGTCGAGGAACTTCTGCATTCGGCTGACGGTGCGGTTGTGCACGACGACGGGGATGTCGTGGTGGGCGACATTTCGCGCCAGGTTGGCGCCCATAACCGCCAGGCCGGTGAGGCCGAAGTGGGGATCAGAGTCTGGAGTCATCCTGACAACTTAGTCGCTGGGCGGCTCGAGCTCAGCGTGCCGCGAGCCCGCACGACGGCACTACACTGGTGCTGGTTGCTTACTCAACCAAGGAGCCGCTTTCCGTGGACGTCGAAATCTGGTCTGACATCGCTTGTCCCTGGTGCTACGTAGGCAAGCGTCGGTTCGAGGCCGCGCTGGCCGAATTTGAGCACCGCGACGAGGTCACCGTTAGCTGGCGCAGCTTCGAGCTCGATCCCGACGCACCGCGTGAGCGAGAGGGCAACCGGACCGAGCGGCTGGCCGAGAAATACGGGATGACCGTCGAGCAGGCGGCGGGGGCCGAGCGCCAGCTCGTCGAGGTGGCCGCAGGCGAGGGTCTGACCTTCCGCTTCGATATCGCTCGCAGCGGCCGGACCTTCGACGGCCACCGGATCATCCACCTCGCCGCGGAGCACGGCCTGCAGGACGTCATGAAGGAGCGCCTGCTGCGCGCGTACTTCAGCGAGGGCGAACTCGTCGGCGATCATGAGACGCTGGTGCGCCTGGCCACCGAGGCGGGCCTGCCCGAAGCGGAGGCCCGGGCGACTGTCGCCAGCGACCGGTACGCCGAAGCCGTGCGCGACGACGAGCTGACTGCCCGGCGGCTCGGGATCTCCGCCGTCCCCACCTTCGTGGTCGACCGTGCACTGGGTGCTTCCGGGGCCCACCCCCCGGATCAACTGCTGGAGCTCCTACGCCAGGGCTGGGCCAACCGGTCGCCGGTGAGCGTCGCCACCGGCGGCGAGGCCTGCGGGCCCGACGGCTGCTAGCGCCTGCCGGCGCTGGTGGCGAGGCCCACCGGCCCAGCCGGCCCCGATAGATTGAGCCAGCATGAGGGCCCTGGGTCTCGAGTCGCTGCGTGACACCATCGCCGGGGAGGTGGTGGCGCCCGGTGACGCCGGATGGGACCAGGCCCGCCTGGCCTGGAACCTCCTCGCCGACCAGCATCCGGCGCTGGTGGTGATCGCCGGCGAGGACGCGGACATCGCGTCGACAGTCCGGTTCGCCCGCGGCAACGGCCTGCGCGTCGCCGCGCAGGCAACCGGACACGGGGCGACGAGCCTCGGGGATCTGCGTGACGCGATCCTGCTGCAGACATCGCGGCTGAACGGGATCAGCATCGATCCCCAGGCGCGGACCGCGCGGGTGCAGGCCGGAACGCTGTGGCGCGACGTGATCGCGGCGGCGGCCGGTCATGGTCTGGTCGGTCTGCACGGCATGTCGGGCGAGGTCGGCGTGATCGGCTATACGCTGGGCGGCGGGATCGGCTGGCTGGCCCGCCGGGAGGGATTTGCCTCGAGCCATGTCCGTGGCTTCGAAGTGGTGACGGCCGACGGTGAGGAGCGGCATGTCGACGTCGACCACGAGCCGGATCTGTTCTGGGCGCTGCGCGGCGGGGGAGGCAATCCAGCGATCGTGACCGGGGCCGAGTTTGCGCTGTTTGAGCTGCGCGAAGCCTTCGCCGGCTCGCTGCTATGGCCGCTCGAGCAGGCGCACGATGTCGCGCACGGGTACCTGGCCTGGATCGCGACGGTGCCTGACACGGTCACCTCGACTCTGAAACTGATGCGCTTTCCGCCGCTGCCGGCGATACCTGAGCCGCTGCGCGGTCGGGCTGTGGCCATGGTCACGCTCGCTTTCACGGGCGACGAAGCGCAGGGAACCGAACTGGTGGCACCGCTGCGGGCGATCGCGCCACCGTATCTCGACACCGTGACCACGATCCCCGCGGCCGGGCTGGGCGACATCGCCGGAGACCCTCAGGAGCCGCTTCCGGCCGTGGGCCGAGCTGCGCTGCTGCAAAAGCTGACCGCCGAAACCGTGGACGCGTACGTTGAGCTGGCCGGCCCCGGCGTCAACAGTCCACTGACCATCCTGGAGATACGTCATCTCGGCGGAGCGCTCGCTGCCGAGGCCGGCGATTCGGGCGCGGCCGGGCCGCTCGAGGCCGAGGCGCTGGTCTACGGAACGGGTAGTCCGGCCACCCCAGAGATGGGCGCGGGACTCAATCGGGCGCTGGAGGCGATGAGCCAGGCGATGGCGCCCTGGACCGGCCAGCGCCGCACGCTGCTGACCTTCGACGAGCAGGGGCCCGGGATCCGCGGCGCCTTTCCTAATGCCGTCGCCGAGCGGCTGGCCAGCGTGAGCAGCGCCTACGATCCCGACCGGCGGATCATGGCCAACCACAGTCTCGACTGACGGCTGCGGTCAAGCCGCTCAGCGGCTCTGGCCTTCGGACGCTCGGCGGTAGCGCAGGTAGACGACCTGCGAGAACGTCCGGGTCTCGACGAGCTCGAGGTCGATCCGCTCCGGCGGCGAGGCGAAGTAGGGCGTGCCCCCACCCAGAACCACCGGATTGACGAACATCCGGTATTCGTCGATCAGGCCGAGCTCGGTCAAGCTGGCGGCCAGGCCGGCGCCGCCCACGGCGAGATCCTGGCCGGGCTGCTGCTTGAGGGCGACGACCTCGTCGGCGAGGCTGCCTCGAGCCAGGCGGAGATTGGTGCCGCGCACCTCGTCGAGCGTGGTGGAAAACACCAGCTTCGGCATCTGCTTCCAGAGGCGCGCGAACTCAAGCACCTCCGCGGTGGCCGACGGCCGCTGCTCGGCGTCCTCCCAAGGGGCCATCGCTTCGTAGAGCCCGCGCCCGTACAAGTGCAGCCCGGTTTCTCGCGTCTGCTGGTTGTGGAACTGGTGCAGCTCCTCGTCGGGAGCCGACCAGTCGATCTCACCGTTGGGTCCGGCGATGAAGCCATCGAGCGAGACGCCCATTGCGTAGACGAGGTTGCGCATAGATCCTCCGGGTCGGTTGCCGGTAGTGTCCCTAAGCGACGTGGCCGACGACGGCATCGTGGTGGGGGAGGATGGCGTGGCCCGCTGCTGGTGGGCGGACTCCGCCCCTGAGTACCGCGCCTATCACGACACCGAGTGGGGCTTTCCGGTCAGCGACGACGTCCGGCTGTTCGAGAAGCTCAGCTTGGAGGGGTTCCAAGCCGGTCTCTCCTGGCTGACCATCCTGCGCAAGCGGGAGGCCTTCAGACAGGCGTTCGCCGGCTTTCAATTCCGGCGCGTGGCCGAGTTTGACGAGCGCGACGTAACCCGACTGCTGGGGGACGCCGGCATCGTGCGCCACCGCGGCAAGATCGAGGCAGTGATCAACAACGCGGCGCGGGCGATCGAGCTGGTCGGATCGGAGGGGTCACTGGCCCGCTATGTGTGGCGGTACGAGCCTCAGCCACGCAGCGGCCAGCTCGACCGCGCCGGCCTGGCCGAGCTGGCTGTTACCGCGGAGTCCACAGCTCTGGCCAAGGATCTGAAGGCGCGAGGATGGCGGTTCGTGGGTCCCACCACGGTGTATGCGTTCATGCAGGCGATGGGATTGGTCAACGACCACCTGCACGGATGCGATGCCCACGAGCGCGCGGAGCAGGCCAGGATGCGGTTCCGGCGTCCTTAGGCCATGGCCGGCGCCGACCCCCGCCGGTGGCGGAGAGCCGGCGCCGGGTGTTTCGCTCAGGTGGCGATAAACGACCCGTAGACGGTGCAGACATTCAGGTGGTTGAGTGTCGTGCTGTCGTCGACGGCGTAGTTGACGGTGACAGTCAGCCCGCGGCTGTTCTCGTACAGAACGGTGCCGGTCGAGTCGAAGTCGCCGGAGGTGGGGGAGAGCCTTACACCGCCCCGATTGCTCCTGATGAAGGAGCTGTTCTTGATGATGTGAAAACGGCCCAGTCCGTCGAACAGGCGCCCGAAGAGATCGGCATTGGTGGCGGCGGAGAAGGCGAACACAACCGGATCGCCGCTGGCGTTACAACGGGCGTTGGCCGACATCCCATCGACGTTGAACAGCGTGATCGTCCTCGAGTTGGGCTTGCCGATGAAATTGAACGTCCGCGTGACCGACGTCGTCGCCGCGCTGGCGCCTGAGGCACCAGCCGTCAAGGCGACGCCCGTAGCCAGCGCCACAAACAACGCAGCCAAGCGCCGTGTTCCCATGAATCCCTTCATTCCAGCTCCTCTCTCGTGGCTTGGCCACGAATGTCTTGTGCCCGCGGGCCGTTATCACGTGTGCGGCTGCCCCGCGCCTGGGCCTCAACCCGGGCAGGCCCAAGCCGTCCCCACCCACCGCCGGCCCGGCCGTGGCAGGCGGTAGCGCGCCAGAGTAGCGCACGCCGTGGCAGCCGTGGCGGCCGTGGCGGCCGTGGCGCGACTACGATCTCCGGCGCGGTGGCCCGTGAACGCACGACAGACTTCGCGACGCTCGAGCGGTTGGTTGCGCCGGCCGGCAAGGACGTGGTCGACATCGGCTGCGGGCCAGGCGCCCTGGTTCGAGAGCTGACCGACGTGGGGGCTCGGGTTGTCGGCGTGGAGATCTCCGACGCGCAGCTCGCCCCCGCGCGGGCCCAGGATGGCGGTAGCGGGGCGCGGTACATAATCGGATCGGCCCAGCGCCTGCCGCTCCCGGACGGCTCGATGGACCTTGCGGTGTTCATGCGAACGCTCCACCACGTTCCTGCGCCGGACCTCAATCTTGGGCTGGCCGAGGCGCGCCGAGTGCTGCGGCCCGGTGGCTCGGTCTATGTCGCCGAGCCGCTGCCCGAGGGCAGCTACTTCGACCTGACGAGCCTGGTCGAAGACGAGCGCGAGGTGCGAGCGGCGGCCCAGCAGGCGCTTGCCCACGCCGACCGCGTGGGCCTGGAGCGGGCGGTCGCGGTCGAGTACGACCTTCACCTGCGAATGCGCGACCTGGCCGCCTTCCGGGCTCGGACCCTCAGCGCCGATCCCGACCGGGCGGAGGTCTTCGACGCCCGGGAGCCGGAGATCGCCGAAGCTTTCCAGCGCCTGGGAGAACCGGGCGAGACACCCGGCGAGCGGTGGTTCGTGCAGCCGATGCGGGCCGAGGTCCTACGAGCGAGCGCGTGAGCGTTCTCAGGCCGATTTACCTGCTGGCCGGTCAGGACTTGCCGGTCGGCTAGTAGGTGGGATAACGTTGGCGACATGCCCAGGTCGGCTGATACGCGTGCCCGCATCCTCGAGGCCGCGCTGGACCTGTTCTCCGAGCAGGGATTCGAAGGCACGACGCTGCAACAGATCGCCGGCCGGCTGGGTCTGACCAAGGCTGCGCTCTACTACCACTTCCGCTCCAAGGACGATCTTCTCTGGGCGCTGCATACGCCGGCCGCGGCTGACCTGGACCGACTGCTCGACGCCCACGCCGCCCTGCCCAACACCACGGCACGGCGGCGGCAGTTCGTCGAGGACTACATCAATTTCCTGCTGCGTCACCGGCGATTGATCGCTTACACGTTTCGCGACCTGGCGACGCTGGCCCATCCGGCAGTCGCCTCGGGGAGCGACGAGCGGCGCGCGCGCATGGAGTCTGCGCTGAGCGGCGACGACCTCGATTTCAACGGGCAGGTCCGGATCGCCATGATTTTCGGCGGGATGCATTCCGTGGTGGCCAGGTATCCCGAGAGCGAGGATCCGGCTCTAGGGGAAGCGCTGCTCGATGCCGCCGGCAGACTCCTGCGGCCCCGACGCGCAAGCCACGGCCGGCAACGAGCCCCGGGAGGACCGGAACGGCCGCTGATCGATCGGACGCGGGGATGACGGCGAGCGGGCAGCCGGTCACGATCCTGATGGCCGACGACGACGAGGACGATCGCGAGCTGACCCGCGACGCCCTGCCGGACCCCCGCTTGGCCAAGCAGATGAAGTTCGTCGTCGACGGCCAGGATCTGATCGACTACCTTCGCCGGCAGGGACCGTACGCCGAACACTCGGACGACGCCCCGCGCCCGGGAATCATCCTGCTGGACCTCAACATGCCGCGCAAAGACGGACGCGAGGCGCTGGCCGAGATCAAGGCCGATGAGTCGCTGCGCGAGATCCCGGTAGTGGTGCTGACCACGTCCAGCGATGAGGAGGACGTGACACGGACGTATGCCCTGGGGGCAAACTCGTTCATCACCAAGCCGGTGACCCACAGCGGACTGATCGAGGTGATGCGCAGCCTCACCAATTACTGGCTCGAGGTGGTCAGGCTTCCGGACCCCACGCTCGACGACGGGTAATCCTCCCCAGCCATGCCGCGACCCGGCAGCGTGACGGATTGCCGCCCCGCCACCGGGTCACCGGCCCTCAGCCGAGGAAGGAGTGAAACTCCCCCAGCCGCTCGGGCAGCCTTGGTGTGAACGGCTTGAAGCCGTAGGACTTGCTGGTGTCAAAGCCGGCCTGGCCAGCCGCCGCCTTGTCCACGAACGGTGTCAGTGCGGTAACCGCCTGGCTGATCTTGGTCCACTTCAGGGTCCGCTCATAGCCGTTGTTGTTGGGTGGGTCGACACTCTCGGCCTTGCCCTGGATGCCGGTCACCTTCTCGATCGGCCCGCCGTCGCGCTTGGCCACCCCGGGGGCGACGACCCGGGCCAGTGTTCGGTGGTCGCTCTCGATGCCCATGATCCGCGCTGACGTGACGCGGAGATCGGCGGTACTGAAGTTCCGCACGCCGACGAGATACGCCGCGATGAACGCATCCTCGAGCGTCACTAGGACGTTCAATGTCGTGTGAGCGTCGGAGAACATCTTCTTGGGGTAGTAGAAGGTCGTGAACGGCGAGGGCTTGCCGGTGACGCTCTTCTCGAGCAGGTAATGCGACATCTCCTCCTGTCGCGCCGCCCTGAGGTAGCCCTGGTCGTCGCTGGCCAGGCGCTTGAAGAAGGGCGCTCGGTGGATGATGTTGCCGTAGGTGGTGACGGCCAGCGCCTCGGCGATTTGGGCGGCGCCGAGAATCGAGAGGTCACCGTTTGTCACCCCGCCTGATTTAGCGGCGGCGAAGGCCGGCACGAGCGCCTGCAGCGACGATGCGCCGGCCAGGACACCGGCGCCGGAGGCGGCGGCCCGACCTAGGAACTTTCGGCGATCCGTTCCCGGTTCCGCGATGTTTTCGGACATGAGCTGGCTCCCTTCAGGAGAGTGAGGTTTGCTAACCCATTTACGGGCCACCGGCCCGGCTGGATCACTGCAAGGTGAGGAGCGGTCAGGCGGCCAGCCCGGCCAGCAACTGGCGGGCGCTGGCATCAAAGCGGGCCGTGTCGCCGTACGGCCGCGCCACCAGCATCGCGCCCTCGAGCGTGCTGAGGATGCTCTGCGCGACGTCGTCGGGCGGCCCGGTGAAGGTGAGGGTGCGCTCCGATAGGCCCTCGGCGAGGACGCTGACCAGCCATGTCTGGTTGTCGTCGAAGAACCTGATCACGGCTTCGCGCATCGGCTGTGGCAGCGTTTGGTACTCGGCGGCCAGGATCCCGCACATGCACAGCCGGTTGTTGCGCAGGACATCCGCGTACAGGGCGGCGTAGGCGGCGAGCCTGGCGCGGCCATCGGGAACGTCTCGGTAGATCTGACCCAACGCGGCCGCGAAGCGCTCGGAGTAGCGGACGATCAAAGCCCTACCCAGCTCGGCCTTGCCCGGGAAGTGATAGTGCAGGCTGGCGGTGGTGACGCCCAGCTCCCTGGCGATGTCGGCGTAGCTGAAGCTGTTAAAGCCCCGGGTCTGCATCAGGCCCTCGGCGACATCGAGGACTCGTTCGGCGGTTCGGGATTCGGTGGGTGTTGGTCCGGGGACCATTGAAGGATCTTTGCAGCGGATGCGGATTCCCTTGACACCTTACCTACTAGTAGATAGATTTACCACCGGGAGCGAGGGTTAGGGGCCCTCGAGGACGCGCCTCCAAATCTCAACCGGAGGTCCATCGTGAGCACTCACGCCAGTACCAGCTTTGACCTGTCTCGGTTCTGCGAGGCGCTGGAAAATCGCGACCCACAGACTCAGGCGGGGATGTACGCGTCAGATGCGACGGTCACGATCGCCGACCAGACGACGCCCCCCGGCTCGCCACGCGTGATCATCGGCCGCGACGCGATTGGCGCCTGGATCGAGGATGTCTCCCGGCGCGACATGACGCATGCCGTTCAGCGCTCGGTTCAGGATGAGCACGGCGCCGCGTTGACCGAGGCGTGTCGCTACCCGGACGGGACCAACGTGCTCTGCGCGACGGTGTTCTCACTCTCAGACGGTCTGATCACCGACCAGACCGTCGTCCAGACCTGGGACCAGGGCTAGGAGCTTCAGGCGAGCTCGAGCACGAGCTTGCCCGTGTTGGTCCCCTTGAACAGCTCCAGGAGCACGCTGGGAAACGTCTCTATGTCGCCGCGGATCGTGTGCTCGAGGCTGATCAACCGGCCCTCGCTGACCCATTGTGAGAGCTGCGCGATGGCCTCGGGGTACCGGTCGGCGTAGTCGAAGACGACAAAGCCGGTCATCGTGGCGCGGGAGACCAGCAAGGCCATGTAGTTGCTGGGCCCGGTCACCGACTCGGTGTTGTTGTACTGGGAGACCGCGCCGCAGATCACCACCCGAGCGCCCCGGGCCAGGCGGGTGAGGCCCTGATCCAGGACCTCCCCGCCGACGTTGTCGAACAGGACGTTGACGCGAGCCGGAGTGTGCTGGCGCAGGGCGTTGTGGAGGTCCCCGGCCTTGTAGTCGATTGCGGCGTCGAATCCGAGCTGCTCGACCAACAGCCGGCACTTCTCCGGCCCGCCGGCGATGCCCACCGCCCGAGCGCCCTTGATCTTGGCGATCTGACCGACCGCGGTGCCGACCGCGCCGGCGGCACCGGAGACGAGCACCGTGTCGCCCTCCTGCAGGCGCCCGACCTCGAGCAGGCCGAAGTAGGCGGTCAGGCCGGTCATTCCCAGGACGCCGAGGTACGCAGCCGGCGAGATCCCGTCGGCGAGCGTGACCTTCTGCACTCCGTCGCCGTTCGATACGGCGTGGTCCTGAACCCCGAAAACGCCCTGGACAACGTCGCCCTCGGCAAACCGGGGATGGCGGGACGCGGTCACCCGGCCCAAGGCCAGCGCGCGCATCACCTCGCCGATCTGGACCGGGGGCACATAGGACCGGCCCTCGTTCATCCAGCCGCGCATCGCGGGGTCGATCGAGAGGTGGGTGACCTCGACCACGAACTCGCCCTCGCCGGGCGAGGGGACCTCCGCCTCGACCAGGTCCCAGTCGGAGGCCTTGACCGGGCCGACCGGCCGGGCGGCGAGGCGGAACTGGCGGGAAGTGCTCATCGCCCCGTGAACACTATCCGGCGGGAAGGGAATCGCCCAGCGGCGTCTGTCGCAGCAGAACCAACGCTTCCCGGGCTGGGGCGCGGCCAGCGACCAGTTCGCTCAGCCGGCCGCGGCCCCTCGACCGGCTACGGCCGCACCCTTGCCCGGGTTGAAGATCCCCTTCGGGTCGAGGGCCTGTTTGATCACTCGCATCATCTCCACCGCCCCGATGCCGTGCTCGGGGATCAGGAAGCGGGCCTTGCCGTAGCCGATCCCGTGTTCCCCGGTACAGGTGCCCCCCTCGGCCAAGGCCCGGGCAACCAGACGGGCATGGAACTCCTCGGCGCGGGTCAGCTGGCCCTCGTCGCCGGGGTCGACGAGGACGATCGTGTGGAAGTTGCCGTCTCCGACGTGGCCGACGATTGCCGCGGTGAGCCCGCCCTGGGCGATGTCGGCCTGGGCGGCCTCGATGCAGTCGGCCAACGCCGAGACGGGCACACAGACGTCGGTGGTCAGGCCTGTGCTGCCCGGTCGCAGGGCCCGGACCGCCTCGTAGGCCCGGTGGCGAGCCCGCCACAGCTGCCGTCGGTCGGCTTCGTCGCCGGCCCAGGCGAAGTCGGCGCCGCCGTACTCGGCGGCGATCTCCGCCGTCTCTGAGGCCTGGGCCCGGACGTCGTCCTCCGAGGCGCCGTGGAACTCCAAGAACAGGCTCGGGGCGACCGTGTAGGCGGTCTGGTCATAGCGGTTTATCGCCTCGATCACCCGCTCGTCAACGAGCTCGATCCGAGCCACCGGGATGGCGTGCTGGCCGACTCTGACCACGCACTGGACGGCCGCCGGCAACGACGGGAAGGTGCAGCGGGCGGCGACCGTCGCCGCCGGGTTCGGATGGATTCTCAGTACCGCTTCGCAGATCAACCCGAGCGTCCCCTCGGAGCCGATCATCAGGCGGGTCAGGTCATATCCGGCCGAGGACTTGCGGGCCCGGGAATGGGTGTTGACGACCGTCCCCTGGGCATCGATGACCGTCAGTGAGAGGACGTTCTCGCGCATCGCGCCGTAGCGCACGGTGGTGGTGCCCGAGGCGCCGGTTGCCACCATTCCGCCGATCGTGGCATCGGCACCGGGATCGACGGCGAAGAAGACGCCTTCCGGTCGCAGGCGGGCGTCGAGCGCGCGCCTGGTCACCCCGGCCTGCACCCGGACGTCGAGGTCGTCAAGCGAGGGTCGGCCGATGGCGTTGAGCTCCCGCATGTCGACTGAGATGCCGCCGCCCAGGGCGGCGACCTGACCCTCGAGCGAGGTGCCGGAGCCGAACGGGATCAGCGGCAGTAGGTGGCGGCCCGCCACCTTCACAATCGCGGCGGCCTCGGGCACGCTGCGGGGCCAGACCACGATATCGGGCCGCGCCTCGGGATGAAACGACTCGTCGTGGCCGTGCTGGGAGCGCTGATCGTCACCGGTCGAGACCCGGTCGGAGCCGAGCAGGTCTTCGAGCTCGCGCTGTCCCCGGGCCAGGCTGGCGGGGCTGGGGCGCGGCACCACGGGCACATCAGCCACCGGCATGAGGACAAGCTTGGCACAGCGAGAACGGGGCGGCCGGGCGACGTCTCGAGCTTCACCCACCATCGAGGGCAGCGGCTGGTGTAGCGTCCTGGCGGTGAGCGGCCGCGAGCGCCCGTCGAACCGAGTCCTGGTCGTCTTCGGCGCGACCGGCGACCTGGCGGCGCGCAAGCTGTTTCCGGGGCTGTTTCACCTCTACCGCGAGGGCCTGATGCCCGAGGACTTCCGGATCATCGGCTCGGGGCGCCACTCGCCGGGCAGCGACGACGAGTTCCGTGATCGCATCAGGCGGGCGCTCCAGGAGCACGGCCGGGGTGAGCTCGACGAGCACTTCAAACAGTTCGCGCCTCGGCTGCAGTTCGTCGTCTCAAGTGCCGACGATGGCGCCGAGCTGGCCGAGGCGGTGAAGCGCGCCGAGGGGGAGATCGGTGCCGAGGGTGAGCGGCTTGTCTACCTCTCCGTGCCGCCGGGGGCGATGGCGGAGATGGTGGGAATGCTGGGGGCGACCGGGATCGCCGACCACTGCTCGCTCGTCGTCGAAAAGCCCTTCGGACACGACGTTGAAAGTGCGCGGGAGCTCAACGCCAAGCTGCACGAGGTACTCGACGAGGAATCCATCTACCGGATCGACCACTTCCTGGGCAAGGAGGCCGCGCAGAACATCCTCGTGGCCCGGTTTGCCAACGGGATCCTGGAACCGATCTGGAACCGCGACCACGTCTCCTATATCCAGATCGACGTGCCCGAGGAACTCGACATCCAGGGCCGGGCCGGCTTCTACGAGCAGACCGGAGCGTTCCGCGACATGGTCGTCACCCACCTGCTGCAGATCCTCGGGATCGTCGCGCTCGAGGCGCCCTCGCGGATCGATGCCGAGGCGCTGCACCTGGAGCGGACCAAACTGTTCGATTCGCTGCGGCCGCTGGATCCCCAGCGGGTGGTATTCGGACAGTACGAGGGCTACCGTGACGAGGCCGACGTGGCCGATGACTCCGAGGTGGAGACGTTCGCCGCGCTGGAGGTCCGGGTCGACAGCTGGCGCTGGAGCGGGGTCCCGTTCTACCTGCGGACCGGCAAGGCGCTCGCCGCCGGGCGGCGCACGGTGACGATCGGCTTCAGCGAGGCGCCGCTGCGGATCTTCCCCCACCAGGACGCCACGCAGACTCTGCGCCCCAGCGAGCTGGTGTTCGAGCTGTCCGACGATCCGACCGTGCGGATCGAGGTTCAGGCCAAAATCCCCGGTCCGGTGATCGACCTGGGGAGGGTGGCGCTGACACTCGATGTCGACGAGGCGTTCGGCGGCGCCGACGGACTCGAAGCCTACGAGCGGCTGCTGCACGACGTGATGGTCCGCGAGCGGCTGCTGTTCACCCGGGCCGAGCAGATCGAGCGCCTGTGGGAGGTCTGCGCCCCGGTGCTCGAAGATCGCCCCAAGCCGCTGCCCTACGCCAAGGGCTCATGGGGCCCCGACAGTGCGCTCGAGCTGCCGGGATCGCCGGGTTGGCGGCTTCCCGACGGCGGCTGAACTCAGGCCGGGCCGAGGAGCCGGTCGAGCGCTGCGAGGTCATCGCCTGAGGGCGTCCAGCGCGCGGCGGCGGCATTGGAGCGCACCTGCTCGGGCTTGGTGGCGCCGGCGATCACCGAGGCGACGGGATTGCGGGCCAGCAGCCCGCCGATCGCCACGTCGGTCAGCCTCAGGCCGCGCTCGTTGGCGTACCGATCGAGGGCTTCGATGCGCTGGTATTGCTCCTCGGTGGCGATCTGGTCGCGTCCCGATAGGCGAGATCCACTTGGCGCGTCCTGTCCGCGGCGGTACTTGCCGGTGAGCAGTCCGGAGGCGAGCGGAAAGTAGGGGACGAACCCGATCCCCAGACGCTCGCACAGCGCCAGCACCTCCCGTTCGGCATCGCGGACCAGGAGGCTGTACTCGTTCTGGACCGCGGTGAACGGGGTCAGGCCATGCTCGCGGGCCACCGCGTCGGCTTCGCGGAGCTGGGCGGCGCTGAAGTTGGAGGCACCGACGGCGCGTACCTTGCCCGCCTTGACCAGATCGTCGAGCGCCCCCAGGGTCTCGTCGATCGGGGTCTTGCCGTCGGGCTGGTGGTACCAGTAGAAGTCGATGGTCTCGGTTCTCAGGCGCCGCAGTGAGCCCTCGATCGCCTGTTGGACGTAGCCACGCGAGCCTCGGGGACCCTTGCCGTCGCGCATATCCATCCCGAACTTGGTCGCCAGCACAACCCGATGCCGGCGCCCCTCGAGCACCTCGCCCAGCAGCTCCTCGCTGGCACCGGTGCCATATACGTCGGCGGTATCGAAGAACGTCACCCCTTCCTCCAGGGCTGCGTCAACCACGGCACGGGTCCCGTCGAGGTCCAGCCGCCGGCCGAAGTTATTGCCTCCGAGTCCGACGGCGGAGACCGTCAGGCCCGAGTCTCCGAGGGGGCGGGCGGCGAGCTCGGGCATGCGGCCTGTCTATAGCAGACGACCATTGCGGCGCAGGGGCATCCCCGCCGTCATCCTTACCTGTCACCATCGGCAAATCGGGTCGCTGACGTTCAAGACGACGCTGGTCCCGCGGGGTCCCGCCGCCGCGGTGGTGCTTGACGACGAGCAGGTCGCGGCGATCGGCGAGGGCGCCAAGCGCTTCCCGGTGGCGGCCACGATCAACGGCTACTCCTGGCGCTCGACCGTGGTCAAGATGCGCGGGGAATTCCTGCTCGGGCTGAGCAAGGCGACGCGGGGGGAGGCCGGCGTGGAGGCGGGGGACACCGTCGAGGTCGAGCTGCTGCTTGACCGGGCCGAGCGCGAGGTCGAAATCCCCGAGCCGCTGGCCGAGGCGCTGGCCGGGGATCGGGCCGCGCAGCAGGCCTTCGACGGGCTGGCTTTCACTCACCGCAAGGAGTTCGCTCGCTGGGTGCAGGAGGCAAAGCGCCCGGAGACGCGCCACCGACGTGTCGCGCAGGTCCTCGAGATGCTGCACGCGGGCCAAACCCGCAGCTGACGAATTGACCCCGGCCTGACGCCCAGCGCCCGGGACGGGCGTCAGAGCTGCGCGATGTTTGCAGACGGCGGGCCGACCTCATTACGCTTGCCCCCATGCTCCACACCGCACTCACGTTTCGGATTCAGTTAGAGACGAACTTCCTTGACGTACCCGGCCAGCGTGCCGGGTTCGTGGTGCTGGCCGCATTCCTGGGCACGTTTCTGTTCATCCGCACCAGCGCTCGGCTGATGCGCAGCCCGAAGGTGCCGTGGTGGCCGGGAAGCGTGACCACCGAGAGCGGACTTCACCTCCACCATCTGGTGTGGGGGATCGTCCTGATCATGCTGTGCGGGTTCCTCGGCTACGTGGTCAACCCGCTGAGTCCCTGGAACGAGATCCTGGCCGGATTCTTCGGCGTCGGGTGCGGGCTGACGATGGACGAGTTCGCGCTGTGGATCTACCTGCGCGACGTCTACTGGGCCAAGGAAGGGCGCGTGTCGTTTGACGCCGTGGTGGTGGCGACTGTGATCGGGGCCCTGCTCGTACTCGGTGTCGCTCCGCTCGACATCCCCCGCAACGCGTCGTCGATCACCACGCTGATCCTGACGGTGGGCCTCGATGTCGGACTGGCCGTCACGACGATTCTCAGGGGCAAGCCGCTGCTGGGGATGGTGGGGATCTTCTTCTTTCCGGCGTCGATCGTCGGCGTGGTCAGGCTCGCCTCGCCCCGCTCGCCCTGGGCGCGGCGCTTCTACTCCGACGATGGGAAGAGGATGGAGCGCTCACGCGAGCGCTGGCGGCGGATCGAAGCCCGCCGCCGGCGGGTGTCGGACCTGATCGCCGGCGCTCCCGCGCCCGACGCGCCCGACAGCTAGTCGATGTCGTGACCGCCGCCAGCGAGGTCCTGGCTCGCCGCATGCGGCTGATGCAGGCTCAGACCCACGACGTCATCTGTCAGACCGGCCTGAGGGCGGTGATGGACGACGGCACCGTGCTGCTGGCCGACCGCTGGACGGCCCGCGACGGCGTCGGCCGGCCGCAACCAACGGTGCTGATCCGCTCACCGTACGGGCGCAGCGCGTTCGTGGGGCTGCTGTTCGGCCGGCTGCTGGCCGAGCGCGGGCTCCAGGTGGTAATCCAGAGTGTGCGGGGGACGTTCGGCTCCGAGGGGCAGTTCGCCCCCTTTGACGAGCGAGCCGACGGACTGGCCACGCTGCGGTGGCTGCGCGCCCAGCCGTGGCACGCCGGCCGGATCGGGATGTTCGGTCCCAGCTATCTGGGGCTTGTGCAGTGGGCGGTGGCCCCCGATGCCGGCGACGACCTGGCCGCACTGGCGATCCAGGTCAGCGCGTCGGAGTTCTATAACCAAACCTACGCCGGAGGGAGCCTGTCGCTGGAGACGATCGGTTCGTGGATGGCTCTGGTCGCGCTCCAGGAGAGCCGGCTGGCTCTGCTGTCGATCAACCGGGCCCTGAGAAAGCTCCAGTCGGTGCTGAGCGAGCTGCCCCTGGGCGAGCTCGACGAGCGGGCCGTGGGAGCGCCGCTGCCGTGGTTCCGTGAGGCCTTCGATCACCCCGGCCGCGAAGACGTCTACTGGGCGGCGCGGGACTTCTCCAGCCGCGTCGGGGAGGTCGCCGCCCCGGTCCAGTTCGTCGGCGGCTGGTACGACATCCTGCTGCCCTGGATGCTCGAGGACTACGCGGCGCTGCGAGCCGCGGGCCACAGTCCGCAGCTCCGTTTGGGGCCGTGGACTCACACCGCTCCCGGGCTGGTCGGCGCCGGGC
>DASXJY010000107.1:0-13304 GCA_036497115.1 Solirubrobacteraceae bacterium | reverse complement strand
TGGTGTATCGGCTGGTGGCCCAGGGTTGGCCGCATCGCCTGTATCTGCTGGCGCTGGCACCCGGTCCTCAGCAGCCAGGCCGAATAACCGGCCATATGTTCCGGTTAAACAGCCGGGCTAACGCGATCGCGGGCGGCGGGCGGGTTCGTCAGTCGCAACCGCGGCTGCCGCAGGCCAAGAGCGGTTTGATAACGGACCGCATGCGCTCCGGGTTTACGCGACACCCTCACGCCGATGCAAAACCGACGAGGAGAGGTCGATGAGGCACAGCAGCGAGCGGATCCGGACAACACACAGCGAGCGGCTGTGGTCCAGCGCGGCGCCGGCATGACCGTCGAGTACACGAAGGGTCTGCACGAGCTCGGCGACGGGCTGTGGGCCTATCTGCAGCCGCGCGGCCAGTGGGGCTACAGCAACGCGGGCCTGGTCGCCGGCGACGGCGACTCGCTGCTCGTCGACACCCTGTTCGACCTCAAGCTGACCCGCGAGATGCTCGAGCAGATGAAGCCGATCACCGAGACACGGCCGATTGGCAGCCTGGTCAACACTCACGCCAACGGGGACCACTGCTTCGGCAACGAGCTTGTCCCCGATCGAGCGAAGATCTACGCGACGATCGCCTGCGCCGAGGAGATGAGCGAGGTCCCGCCGTCGCGGCTCGAGGGCCTGAAGGAGAACGTCGACTTCGCCGGCTGGGCGTTCGGGGACTTCGACTTCACCGACATCGGCGGCCGCGACCCTGACGAGACGTTCGACAGCGAGCTGACGTTGACGATCGGGGGCCGGGAGGTGATCGTCCGCGACCTCGGGCCCGCTCACACCAAGAGCGACTCGGTCGTGCTCGTGCCGTCGGCTCGGGCGGTGTTCACGGGCGACCTGGTGTTCAACGGCGGCACCCCGATCTCGTGGGCCGGCCCGATCAGCAACTGGGTGAAGGCGTGCGAGACGATCGCCGGCCTCGACGTCGACTGGATCGTGCCGGGGCACGGCCCGGTCGCCACCGCGCAGGACGTGCTCGACGTCAAGCGGTACCTCGAGCACATCGTGGGCGAGGCCAGGCAGCGCCAGGAGGGCGGCATGGACGCACTCGAGGCGGCGTTCGACATCGACCTCGGGCCTTTCGCGGACCTGCCGGACTCCGAGCGGATCGTCGTCACCGTGCAGACGATCTACCGCGACTTCGACCCGTCGCACCCGACGGCCGATCCGGTCCTGTTGTGGGAGAAGATGGGCGAGTACCACCGGCAGAGGTCACGCTGATGCGGCTCGTCACCTTCGAACTGACCACGCCGCTCGGCCCGGTCCGCCGGACGGGCGCGATCGACGGGGCCGACCACGAGTTCATCACCCAGGAGGCCGATGTCGTCCCGGGTGACCTGCTCGGTTCGGGGACGATCGGCATGGGCTGCGGCTTCGAGCGCGATCGCAACTTGACGCCGGGGATGACGATCGGAGCTTGAGGCCGAGGGCGTCGGGCTGCTGCGCGACACCCTGGGCAACCAACCGCCGCCGGCCCTGCGATCGGCGATCGGCGCCCCCAAGTAGCCGGCCGCGCCGGCCGCCTGATTTCCTCGGCGCGTGTGCGAGCGGCACTACTGCCAGAGATCTGGGTACCGCTCGCGCGTCGCGGCAATCAAGCGGTCCCGGGACGACGGGCCGCCGAAGCGCTCGCGGTCGTAACGCGCGAAGGGCCGCTCGAGCGCATCCAGCGCGTCAACCGCGGCCCGCGTCGCGGCTCGCCATCGCTGGTCGCTTTCACGCGGATCCGCCAGTAGCGCAGTGATCGCCTCCATCAGCCCACATTTGGCGACGATCGCCTCCGGTGTCGTCTGCCACAGACACGCCCCGTAATCACCCGTCAGCCAGGATTCGTACTCCTCGCCGAGGGCCGCCGGGGCTCCACCGGCAGCAAGAAAGCGCTCCTGAAATCGCGCGGCCACAGCGTCGGGATCGCCGCCGGCGTCATCAAGCAGCCCCGCGTGATCCGGCGGGACCATCGGCGTGCCGTCGGGAAGCACGTAGGTGGCCTGCGGCAGTACGCGGCGCTCGACCAGCGGCCGCACCGCGTCTTCCATGGCCACAAAAGTCGTCCGGACATACTCGATGTCGTCGCCAGAATCCGCCGGAAGTTGAGCCGTCGACGCCGCGAGTGACATGAAAAGCAGTCTCCCAGATCCGACACGCCCGCGGTTGAGCGCGATCAGCGCCGGAGTCGTGCAGCCCTGCGGCTCATATTTGCGGAGGCTATTCGCCGGCGCGCGGCGCCTCTTGGTTGCGAGAGAGCGTGGCGATGATCTTGGCTAGGGCGCTGTGGAGGTGGCGGCGCTCCTGGCTGGTGAGCCTGCTGAGGGCTTGTTGCTCGAGTGCGGATCGCGCTTGATCGATCGCGCCCTGGACAGATCGCGCCTGCGGGGTCAGGTAGAGGCGGACGAGGCGGCCGTCGGCGGCATCGCGTTTTCTGACCACTAAGCCGGCGTTCTCCATGCGGGTGGCGGCGTTCACGACCGTGGGCGTGGCGAGCTCGAGCCGGCGAGCGATCTCGCCCGGCGTCAGGCCGTCGTGCTGCCAGAGCACTTCAAGGACGATGTTCTGCCCCACCCGCACTCCGTGCCCGCGCATCGCTTCGTCGGCGGCTTCGCGCAGAAGCTTTGAGGCGCGCGTGAACAGGGTCAGGAACTCGCTCAAGCCGTCAGTATAGACAAGTCGCTAGCTCGCTAACGATATGTTATGGTCATTAGGATGCTAACGATTTTGCGGAGGAGACATGATCCTGATCACTGGAGGTCTCGGGTTCATCGGCCCGCACTCGGCCCGGGCGCTGCTCGACCGAGGCGAGAGCTGCGTGCTCACCCGGCGCCACAGCTCCGGCGTGCCCGAATTCCTGGCCTCAGAGCTGGACCGCCGCGTGCTGATCGAGCACGTCGACCTCGCTGACCGCGACGCCCTGCTGGAGCTCGGCGAGCGGCACGCAATCACTGGGATCGTCCACCTGGCTGCGGCCGGGTTCCCGGGGGATCAGCCGCTCGAGTATGTGCGGCTGAGCTGCCAGGTGTTACTGAACGTGCTCGAGGCAGCGCAGCGATGGAACGTCGGGCGGGTCTGCCTGGCCAGCACGATCGGCGTCTATGCTGGCGCCGTCGACAAGCCCGGTCCGCTGCACGAGGACACGCCGCTGCCGCTGCACGCGAGTGCTCCTCTGGCGATCCCGACCGTCAAGCGCACCGCCGAACTGCTGTCGGGCTTCGTCGCCACCCACGCGCCCTTGGAAGTGATCAACATGCGCTTTTCGGCGATCTGGGGTCCCCTCGGTCGCGACCGATCCCCGTTCTTCGCCGCGCCGGCACTTATCCACGCGGCGGTCCACGGGAGGGCGCTCGAGCTGCGTGCCCGGCAGCAGAACGGATACACCGAAGACGCGATTGACATGTGCTATGTCAAAGACTGCGCCCGCGCGATCGCGCTGCTGCAAACCGTCGACACGCTCAGCCACGCCACCTACAACGTCGCGGCCAGCCGCGCGACAAGCAACGGTGAGGTGCTCGCGGCGATCCATGATGTCGTGCCCGGCATCGAGCTCGAGCTTCCCGCCGGCCGTGACCCGAACGGGCCCAGCCAGGACACTTGGCTCGACATCGGCCGCCTGCGCGATGACACCGGCTACCAGCCGGAATACTCAGCTCGCCACGCTGTTGCAGATTACGTCGCGTGGCTGCGCGCCGGCAACCCGCGTTGACCGATGCGGGTGGCGATGTCGAGCCCGGTCCTCAGATCAGTAGCTCCTGGCCTGCACATCCTGGATGAGCGCGGTCACGGCGGGATGCCAGGGAGTGTCCGCGGGACCGGTCAGCACCAGCCGGCGCTGGTGCGTGGGGCGAAGGGTGACGAGGGCGAGGTCCGGCCCGAGGATCGATCTGACCAGGCTCGGCACGATGGTGATGCCGAGGCCGGAGGTGACCATCGCGAACAGCGTGCTGAGTTCCCGAACCTGGTGAGTGAGGGTCATGCGCAGGCCCGCGTTGCGGTAGAGGTCGTGGATGGGTTGCTCACAGGATCCTCCGGAGAACAGAAGTGCCTCGTCTGAGAGGTCGCTGAGCTGGAGTTCGGCCCTGTCGGCAAGCGGGTGCCGGCGGGGGAGCAGCACATGGAAGCTGTCGGTGGCCAGCAGCTCGCCCGGAGTCGAGCGCGGTGGATCGACGAGCACGGCCGCCTCGACGCTGTGAGCGCCCAGCCAGTCGGCGATCTCATCGTCTTCGCCTTCGAATACGCGCACCGTGACTCGCGGCAGCCGGATGCTCCAGTCGGCGATCAGCTCCGGGAGCAGTCCCTGGCAGACGGTCGGCGGCGCGGCCAACCGAACGGTTCCGCGGGGAGCCGAATGCTGGGCGGCGGCGAGGTCGCCGATCGCGTCGGTGGCCGCGAGCGCGGAGCGTGCGTGCTCGAGCATCGACGCCCCGAACGTGGTGATCGTCGGTCCGGCGCCGTTGCGATGCAGCACCCGGGCCCCGACGGTCCGCTCCAGGGCACCGATGGCGTGCGACACCGCGGATTGCGTGATGCCCAGCTCGGAGGCGGCCGCGCCGAACCCCTCCGCGTCCACGACGGCGACGAAGGCTCGGAGCTGAGCCAGGTTTATGCCATGAGCAACTCTCATGAGAGACGCAAAAAGACTCGTTGGACTAATCCTCGTGCATCGGTCACCGTCCTGTCAACAGTCGATCAAGGCCAACGAAAGGACAGCCCGATGCGCAAGATCATCAATTCCACGTACATCTCACTCGATGGCGTCATCCAGGACCCGCAGGACTGGCCCTCGAGCCAGGTGTCCGACGAGCGGGGCCTGACCATCCAGACCGACCTCTTGCTCTCCTGCGACACGCAGCTCATGGGCCGACGCACCTACGAGGGCTTTGCGCCGGTGTGGTCGAGCCGATCGGGCGACCCCTACAGCGACCACATCAACGCGATGCGCAAGTACGTCGTCTCGTCGGTCGTGCGCGATCCGCAGTGGAACAACACAACCGTGATCGGCGAGGATCCCGTCGCCGCGATCGCCGCCCTCAAGGAAGAGCCCGGCGGTGACATCGTGCATTACGGCTTCGGGCACCTCGCCTACCAGCTGATGGAAAACGGCCTGCTGGACGAGCTTCGACTGTGGCTGCATCCGTTCTTCGTCGGCCGCGGAGGCCCGGAGGACCTGATGTACCGTGAGAGCAGCCTGGCGCGCTTTGACCTGGTCGAGAGCACTCCGCTGAAGAGCGGCATCGTCGTCCTCAACTACCGCCGCGCGTAGACCGTGCTGGCACAGCAGACATGGGTGCTCACCGGCGCCGCCGGGCGGATCGCGACGAGCCTCCGTCCGGCGCTGGCCGCCCGGGTGAGATCGCTGCGGTTGCTCGATATCTCCCACGTTGCCGCCGAGCACCCGAACGAGCAGGCGATCGACGTGGACGTCCGGGATCGCGATGTGATGGCGGAAGCGATCGCCGGCGCCGACGGCGTACTGCATTTCGGCGGGCTGGCCGACGAGGCCGACTTCCGCGATCTCGCTGACGTGAACATCGTTGGCACGTTCAACGTGCTCGAGGCCTCCCGCCGCGCCGGTGTGGGGCGTTTCGTCTACGCCAGCAGCAACCGGCTCACCGGGTTCTATCCGACGAGCACCACGGTCACCCCGGACATGATCCCCCGGCCCGACGGCCTCTACGGCGCCAGCAAGGCGGCGTGCGAAGCCCTGATGCACATGTACTGCGACAAGTTCGGACTGTCGGCAGTCTCGATGCGCATCGGGAGCTTCGAAGACGTCCCGCAGGACGAACGCCAGCTGAGCACGTGGCTGAGCCCGGGCGACTGTCTCGCTGCGGTCCTCGCCGCGATGACGGCCTCCAGCGTCGCCTACGCCGCGTTTTACGCCGTCTCTGACAACACCCGGTGCTGGTGGGATCTGGCCCCCGGCCACGCGCTGGGCTTCCACCCGGTCGACGACGCCGAGCTCTACGCGCCCGGCATCGCCGCCGCTCGCTCTCCGGCATCCGCCGGCGCGCAGGGGGGCCCGTACGCCTCGCCCAACTACACGCTCCGGTTCCTCGATTCGACGCCGAAAGCTGCGTTGTCGTACACTACGATTTCGTAGCAATCAAGAAAAAGACAGGAGTGGCGAATGGACGACGACGACCTGGTGGAGGCGTTTGAGGCGGGCGCCGTCGGCGCCGCCGAGTTCCCTCACGAGCGTCATGTCCGCGTGGCGTGGGGACTGGCCCGGCACTACGGTCGCCAAGACGGGCTGCGACGGATGATCGCCGGGATCCGCGGTATGGCGCAACGAGACGGGCGACCCGACGCCTACCACGAGACGATCACCCGAGCCTGGTTTGAGCTCATCGCCGGCGCCGAGGACCTGGCGGAGGATTCACCCCTGTTTGAGCGAACGCTGTTGAGCCGGTACTACAGCTCCGCGAGGCTGGCCGAGGGGCGGGCGCAGTGGGTCGAGCCCGACCGCCATCCACTGGCCCTCCCGGCGCCGGCCATGGAGCGTTGAAAAGGCTCCGAGATCGTATGCTCCGATCTCGTGGGCCCAAAGGATCAGCGGCCTGAATCGATCGTCCTGCTGATGCAGCGGGCCGCCCACGTGACGCTCGCCGCGCTGGCCAGCCGCCTTGGCCACCTGGGGCTGACGCCGGGCGAGATCAACGTCCTGGCCAACTTGGCCGATGGTGAGCAGCGAACGGTGTCTGAGCTCAGCCGCCAGGTCGGCACGCCCCTGACCACGATGACCAGCCTGCTCGACCGCTTGAAGCGGCGCGAGCTGATCACCCGCCGCACGCCGGAGTCAAACCGGAGGACCGTGGTGATCGGCCTGACGAGGTCCGGGCGCAGGGTGGCAAGCGAGGCACTGGCCGCGGTCGCCGCAGTGGAGGGCGAGCTGGCCGCAGATATGTCGGCCGGCCAGCTCAGACAGCTGCGCAGGGCGCTCGAGGCTGCCGGCCGGACGGCGTTTTCAGCTCACCGATGACGGGGCGGGTGGCGGCCCACTGCCAGCGGACGGAATCCTATGCGGCGGCTTGAGGCGCCGGCGAACGAAACAGCAGCAGCGAGGCGGTCAGCGCCAAGGCCGCCATCACGATCAGTGGCAGCCCGGTGGCGATCGCGGCAAGCAGTCCTCCGGCCAGACCGGCCAGCGCTTCGGCGCCCACCTGAAGCGACTGATTTGAGCCCAGCGCGCTGCCCTGCTCGCCGGCCGAGACGGCATCGGAGATGATTGCCGCCGCCGCCGGCAGGCACACAGCAAGAGCCAGCGCGCTCAGGCCCAGGGTGACCCAGAGCGCGTTCTGGGAGCGCGGGATCACTACCGCCGCCATCGCCGCAGCGAGCAGGCACGAGGCCCGGGCGGCGGTCTGGCGAGCGCTCAGCCGCCGGGCCAGCCAGCCCACGATTCCCAGGTTGGCGGCGACGATCGGCACCGCCACCCAGGCCACGTACAGCGACTCGCGTGAGACGCCCAGGTGGAAGCGGTTGACCAGATACATCGGATAGACGCGAAAGAAGCCGAAGATCGCCAGGTAGAGGACGAAGTTGGCCAGATACAGCCGCCGCACGGTCCCGGGGGCGAACACCCGGGTCAGGTTGTGCAGCGCCTGGGCGAGGCGCACTGGTGGCGATCCCGAGGCCGCCGCGGTCTCGCGAAAGCCCACCGCGGTGAAGGCCAGGATTCCCGCCAGCAGGATGGCCACCGCCCAGAACGGGGTGGCGTAGTCAAACCAGGAGACCACGGCGGGATCGGCGAGCTTGCCGCCGGCCAGCGGCCCGATCACGTAGGCGAAGCTGGCACTGAGGTACACGTAGCCGAATAGGCGGCTGCGCTGCGAAGGCGGCGCGACGTCGGCGACGGCGCTCTGGGCCACGGCCACGTTGGCCTCGGCGAGGCCGGCCAGAAAGCAGGCCACCATCAGCAACCCGAGCGTGCGCGACTGCACGGCACCTGCGATCAGCAGGTAGCACGAGGCGCTGGCGATCAGTGAGACGAGCAGCGTGGGCTTGCGTCCGTGGCGATCAGACAGCGCTCCGATCACCGGAGCGGCCACGAACTGCGCCAGTGGGTAGAGCGCGAGCAGGATGCCGAGCACGATCGTCCGGGTGGAGGCGCTCTCGCTGGCCGGCAGCATCCCCCCGTCGCGCCGCAGCAGCAGGGGCGTGAAGATCGCGATCATCAGGCTGTAACCGACGAATCCGGCGAACACCACGAGGTAGAGCGGCATCACCCGCCGGAGCCTCACCGCCGGCTCGGCCCGCGCCCGCTGGCCTCGCCGCAGGGCCACCGCGCCTCAGCGGCTCGTCGCGTCCAGGAGCTGCAGGAGGTCGTGCGCGGCGAGCTCGATCGCCTTGTGGCGCCACTCGCTGGCCCGGTACACGCAGGCGATCAGGGCCATGCGGTGGACCCGCCGGAAGTCGCCGTAGACGAACGCGTAGCGAGCCTTGGTGTGGTCACGGGCCCCTTCGGTGAGCCCGAGGTGCCATTCGGCGTACTCATCCCAGCTATGGGATTTCAGGTACGCGGTCTGAGCCGCCGCGCCGGGCTGCACCCGCCCCCAGTCGCTGCGCAGCACGTACTGGCGCGCGCGGATGCGCTCCTGTGCCCGCGCCACCGCGCGGTCGTTGACCACGTAGGAGGCCATCGGCAGGCCGGAACGGTCTACTGCTCGTAGTGCTCGACGACGTCGGAGCTGCGAACCGTCGCCGTGTCGGGGTCCCCACCCTCTTCGCGCAGCGCGCGGCGGCGGCGGAGCAGGTCCCAGCACTGGTCCAGCGAGACCTTCAGCGACTCCAGCCGCTGGCGATCCTGGTCGCCGGCGGATCCCGACGACTCGCGGCTCCACAGGTCGTGCTCTTCGGCGACGAGCTGCTCGATCCGGCTGTGAATCTGGTTGTCATCCATGCCGGAAACGCTACCCCACCCCGGACTCGGTCACAGCGCATCGAGCAGCCGGAAGCTCTCATGGTCCAGCTGGATGGTGTCGCGCACGTTGACCAGGACCATCACCACGCCGCCGCAGCTTCGGCAGCGGGCGACGGCTCCGGGCGCGCGCAGGTAGACCACGAGCTCGGCGATGGGCATCGTGGCGCCGCAGTGTGCGCAGGCTCCGCGGGCCGTGGTCATGTCGGTCCCGAAGATCTCGAACAGGTCTCCGGCGATTGCGTTTCCGTCAACTGCTTGCATGGTCGATCCCTCGCAGCTCAGGTGCCGGTGGGGCCGAAGCGCTCGGTCTTCACGCGTCCGGCTTGATGGCCGATCTCAACCAGCGTGTTGGCGGCCGCCTCCACCAGGCCGCTGGGCCCGCAGACGTAGATCAGCGGCTGCTCTGCGGTCGGCCAGGCGACCTCCTCGAGCAGCTGGCGATCGATCCGGCCGCGGTGTCCCGGCCAGGCCTGCGGCCACGCGCGGGTCAGCGTGAGACGGACGTCGACTGCCTCATCGGCGCCAAAGCGCGCCAGCTCCTCTCGGTAAATCACCTCGTCGATCGAGCGCGACGAGTACAGAACCCGCACCGGAACTTTGCTGCCGGTGGCGGCCCGGTGGCGCAGCATCGCGCGAAAGGGGACGATTCCTGATCCGCCGGCGACCAGCAGCAACGGCCCTTCGAGGCTTTGCTCCCAGACGAAGTAACCGCCGATGGGACCTCGCAGCTCGAGCTGGTCGCCGCTGCGCAGCTCCTCGGCCAGGTACGGCGACACCTCCCCGTCATCGAGCTCCTGCACGGTGAGCACGAGATATCCGTCCTCGGGCGCGGAGGCGATCGAGTAGCTTCGCTGGGCCTGGTAGCCGTCCTCCGCGGTGAGCCGGATGTCGACATGCTGGCCGGCGCGGTGTCCCGGCCAGTCGGGCAGCTCGAGCACGATCGACCTGGTTTGCCGAGTCTCCTCGATCACCTCGACGACCGTGCCCAGCCCCCACTTCAGTCGCCCTGGTAGCGCTGCTCGAGCCATGGGTCTCCGTGGTTGTGGTAGCCGTAATTCTCCCAGAACCCGGGCTCATCGTCGACGGTGATGGTGAGCCCGCGCACCCACTTGGCGCTCTTCCAGAAGTAGAGGTGGGGGACGAGCAGGCGAGCCGGGCCTCCGTGCTCGGGCTCGAGTGGCCCGCCGCCGTACTCATAGGCGACCCACGCTTTTCCCGCGGTCACGTCCTCCAGGGCGAGATTGGTGGTGTAGCCGCCGTCGCACCACGCGGTCAGGTATTCGGCTTCGGTATCGACGTGCTCGAGCAGCGTGTCAAGCGACACGCCTCGCCAGCCGGTGTCGAGCTTTGACCACTTGGTAACGCAGTGGATGTCGGTGGTGATCGCCTCCGACGGCAGGGCCAGAAATTCCTGCCACGGCCAGGACACGGGATCCGCCACCTCTCCCTGGATCGTGAAGCTCCACTCATCCAGAGGCGTGTGGGGCGTGGGCCCGGCCGACAGCACGGGGAAGTCGGTGGTCTGGTATTGCCCCGGGGGGATCCGAGAGGAGTCTCCGCCGGAATGCCGGCGGCCCAGAAACCCGCGTGAGATCGGCGACATCAGCTGCCGCCCTCGGTCTGATAGATCTGCGGTGGCGGGCTGGTGGTGGTGCTGCTCATCGGTCCTCCTGGGATCGAACGCTCGGACTGCCTCTCACGACAGTGAGCCTACGACCATGGCAAGGGGAGGTGTGGCCAAATCGGTCGGATCGACGATCTGGCGGGCGACGGCGTCTCGCCGAGGGTCTTCTCCAGGGGCCGTAAGCTGGAACTCGACAGCGACCCCCGCCGATGAGGAGAGCGATGAGGCTCCAAGCGCTGCACCACATAACGATGATCACGGGCGACGCCCGGCAGAACGCCGACTACTACGCCGACGTGCTCGGTCTGCGGATGGTGAAGAAGACCGTCAACTTCGACCAGCCCGAGGCCTATCACCTGTACTTCGGTGACGAGCAGGGAGCGCCGGGCTCGATCCTCACCTGGTTTGAGTTTCCCGGCGCCGCTCGCGGCCGGGCCGGCGCGGGCATGATCCACCTGATCCAGTTGGGGGTGGGGTCCGAGGACTCGCTTGACTTCTGGGCTCAGCGGTTGCGCTCGCGCGGGTATCAGGCCACTCGCGCCAGCTCCTCGTTGCGGTTTGAGGATTACGACGGGCTGGCCTTCGAGCTCGCGCCCGACGACGGCGGCAACCCGCCACTGCGCGCCGCGCATCCTGAGATCCCCGCCGAGCACGCGATCACCGGCGTCCAGGGGGCGCGAGCCTACGTGCCGGCCAGCGCCGTCGCAGCGGAGAACCCGCTGCTGACGCAGACGCTGGGGTTCGCACACCGGGGTGAGGGCGTATACCGCCTCGACGGTGACCACCGCCACGTCAACTGGGCCTACGACTCGGCCCCGGACCCGGTCGGGATCCAGGGCGCGGGCACCGTGCACCACATCGCCTGGGCGTGCGTCGACGCCGACCAGCGCGACTGGCAGCGGCGAGTGCGCGAGGCGGGGCATCACGTCACCGAGGTCCTCGACCGCGACTACTTCACCTCGATCTACTTCCGCGAGCCGCGCGGCATCCTGTTCGAGATCGCGACCCTGTCTCCCGGGTTCGCCGTCGACGAGGACCCCGACCACCTTGGCGAGCAGCTTCGCCTGCCACGCCAGCACCAGCACCTTCGCGAGCAGCTCGAGAAGCGGCTGACCCCGGTCGAGAATCCGCGGGTGGCTCGCCGCCAGTCCGTGGGCACGTGAGCGAGCTCGTCTACCGCGAGCGACCGGCCGCTGGGGAGCCCACCAGCCTGCTGGTCCTGCACCACGGGCGAGGGGCCGACGAACACGACCTGCTGGGGCTGGCCGACGTCCTCGACCCCGAGCGGCGGCTGCACGTCGTCTCCCCGCGTGCCCCGCTGACCGTCCCGGGCTGGCCCGGCCACCATTGGTACCTGGTGCCACGAGTCGGCTATCCGGACCCCGACACGTTCCAGGGCGCCTTCGAGAAGCTCGCCGAACTCCACGACGAGCTGTGGGCGCGGACTGGCCTCGGGCCCGAACGAACCGTACTGGGGGGTTTCTCGATGGGGGCGGTGATGAGCTATGGGCTCGGGCTGGGCGTCAACCGGCCGGCCCCGGCCGGGATCCTCGCCTTCTCGGGCTTCATTCCCACTGTGCCCGGTTGGGAGACGTCGCTGGCCGACCGCGTCGATCTGCGCGTGTTCATCGCCCACGGCCGCCAGGACCCGGTGATCGGCATCGAGTTCGCCCGGCGGGCGCGGGATCGCCTGACCGATGGCGGGATGCTGGTCGACTATCACGAGGCCGACGGCGGCCACCAGATCGATCCCCGCCATCTCGCGGTCGCCACGAGCTGGCTGGCCAAAACCCTGGATCCCGATCGGCCGGCGATCCGCTGAGACAAGGAGGAGAGGGTGTTCGACCTGCCGCCGCTCCCGCTTGAAGATTGGGAGCCCACCAAGCAGACGCTTCACCTCTGGGCCCAGATCGTCGGCAAGGTGCGGATGGCCAGTACGCCACCGCGAAATCACTGGTGGCACGTGCCCCTGTACGTCGATGTCCGCGGGTTGACGACGCGACGGATGCGGGCCGCCAACGGGGCCACCTTCCAGATCAGCTTCGACTTTGTCGATCACCGGCTGGTGATAGCCACCGCCGACGGCGAGACCGCGGGATTCGAGTTGCACGACGGGCTTTCGGTGGCCGATTTCGATGGCCGCCTGCACCTGGGTCTATCGGAGCTGGGGATCGACGTGGCCATCCGAGAGGAGCCGTTTGGCGTTCCCGTCACCACGCCGTTCCCCGAGGACCGCGAGCACGCCGCCTACGACCCCGGCATGGTCAGGCGCTACTGGCGGATCCTCGACTGGACCGACTCGGTGTTCGAGCGCTTTGCCGGCTGGTACTGCGGCAAGACGAGCCCGGTCCACCTGTTCTGGCACTCGTTCGATCTCGCCGTGACGCGATTCGGCGGCAAGCGAGCCCCGGCGATGCCGAAAGCCGATTCCGTCACCCAGGAGGCCTACTCGCACGAGGTCGTGTCATTCGGCTTCTGGGCCGGCGACGCCAACCTGCGCGAGCCGTCCTTCTACTCCTACACCGCTCCCGAGCCGGAAGGGCTGCGGGAAAGGTCGCTGGCGCCGGAGGCCGCGCGTTGGGTGCAGCAGGGAGGCGGATCGATGGCGCTGCTGCCGTACGAGGCGATGCGCTCGGCGGCGGAACCCGAGCGCGTCCTGCTGACGTTCCTGCAGAGCGCCTATGACGCGGGCGCCGGTGCGGCCGGCTGGGACAGGGCCGAGCTGGCGTC
>DASXJY010000106.1:0-19660 GCA_036497115.1 Solirubrobacteraceae bacterium | reverse complement strand
AGGGCCACGCCCAGCGCGACCACGATGAGCACTACGACCACGATGGCAATTATCAAACCTGTTGACATATCAGCTCCTGCCTTTCTCTTGCGGCTGTACGCACGCGCGCACAGCACACATCGACTCACTGCAGCGGGCAGCCCACGAGTACACGACTCAGGGCGCGCGGTAACCTGTTACCTCCTGCCGGGGCAAGGCAAATCGATGTTTCTCTTTACCCCTGCATCGCCCGGTGCCGGTTCGGCGGAGCGATCTCGGGCTGGTTTTTGGCTACCCCATTGTGTTGGCGCCCACACATCGGCGTCCGAGCGCATACTCGTCGCTCCTAGAATGTGGGGGTGCCGGCGCTCGCCCATTCGCCCCGCGCGCTCGCGGATGCACTCCGGCGTGAAGGCTCGGTGAAGCGATTCGCCCGCGGCCAGACGCTGTTCATCGAGGGCGACCGGTCGGCGCGGGTGTTCATGATCGAACGTGGCTCGGCGATCGTCTTTTGCACGGTGCCGGCGGGACGTGACGTGGTGCTGGCGGTGCGGGGCCCAGGTGACGTCCTCGGTGACCTGTCGGCGCTCGACGACGGGCCCCGGTTCGCGACGGCGGTGGCCCTGGACGAAGTCGAGGCGGTGGTGGCGCCTCCCTCCTCGCTGGTGCGAAGCCTTGACGACGTGGACGCGGTCAAGGACCTGGTCCAGACCTTGGTCGACCGCCTGCGTGAGGCGGACCGACGGCGGCTGGAGTTCGCCACCCGGGACACGCTGGGGCGGGTGGCAACCCGGCTGCTCGAACTGGCCGGCCGATTCGGGGTCTCGACCCCGGAGGGCACGGTGGTTGACCTGCCGATCTCCCAGGACCAGCTCGCGAGCTGGTGCGCTGCCTCACGCGAGTCGACCGTGAAGGCGCTGGGCACGCTGCGTGGGCTCGGTTGCATCGCCACCTCGCGTCGCCGGTTCGTGGTCCTCGACAGCGAGGCGCTGAGCCGCTACGCCGGCGACTCGAGCTAGGCCTGGCGAGCCGGTCATCGGCCGGGCGGTCGACGACCAAGTGAGTCAAAGGACGCACTCCCGGCGAGGCAACTGACGCTGACACGGGGCGGCGATTGAGAAAGGCTTTGACCATGCCGCGAGGCCGAGAGCGATCAAGTCTTCAGCGGATCGTGGTGAGGGGCGCGTTCCCGCCGGGCTAACAGGCCCGACCTCTTGGCGGGCCGACCCCCGGACGGACCGGGACGCGGGGTCGGGCCGGCAAAGCGGAACACCGCAGGACGCCCGGAAGGGCGAGTGGGGGCGGTGACAATGCGGACCCGCGGGGCAGGACAGCCCGCGGGTCTGGTTGCCCTGCCTCAGCCTTGGCGACCGCAGACGACCGCAGACGACCCCAGACGACCGCAGACGACCGCAGGCGGCGGCAGCAAGCTGCGAATATCGGCGCCGTGAACGTCTGGGATGCCGCCCCGGTGAGACGAGTGCTCGGCGACACGGGACGGGAACGGCTGCGCCATCGGGTCTCCGAACTGCGCTGGGCGGCCCGGCTGGCCGTGCTCCCGCCGCGGGTGGCCTGGTTTCAGATCCGGGCGCGGCGCCGGGCCTGGCGCACCCGGGACTATCTCAGCCTGCTGTCGGCCACCCGGGCCGCCGATCTACGGATCCTGCTGGAGCTGGCGGGCGACTCCAGGCGGGTCGTCGAGCTTGGGACGGCCACTGGGTGGACGGCGATATCGATGGCGCTGGCCGCTCCGGGCCGCCACGTGAGCTCCTACGACATCGTGCAACGCCCCGAGCCGCTGCGCTACCTGGAACTGGTTGGGCCATCGGTACGAGAGCGGGTGCGGTTCATCACCGCTCCCGGGTCGGCCGGCCCCGCCGGCGGCGATCGGCCCGGCCCGGCCGGTCCCGGGGAACAGTCTCCGGCGCCAGCGCCGTACGTCGACATGCTCTACATCGACAGCTCCCACGAGCGCGAGCAGACGATCGCCGAAGTCCTGGCCTGGCGCCCCGTGCTCCGGCCGGGCGCCCCGATTGTGTTCGACGATTACCGCCATCCCGACTTTCCCGGAGTGGCCGAGGCGATCGCCGAGCTCGGCCTGAGCGGCCAGGCCCGCGGATCACTGTTCGTGCACCACACTGGCAGGTGACGCCACCGCCACTCAGGACCTGCCCGACTTATCGCTCTGGAGGCTCGCCGGTCAGCTTGGCCGCCAGCTCGTCGATCAGCTCAGAGAACGATTTCGGTACGGGATGCTCGTGGCGCGCCTCGGAGACGCGATCGGAGACCTCCGAACGGGCCTGTGAGATGCGCCCGGAAACTTCGGACGCCGCGTCGGCCAGGATCTTCGAGAAGCTGTCGTCGGTCTCGACGTAACCCAGTTCCTCGTCGGACGGCCGCTCCCGCTCGGGACCAGGCGCCTGGGCCCGAGCCGCATCCCGCGCGGCGCGGCGGGCCTGATCCCGCGCCGCCTGGGCCTTTCGCAGCTCGCGCTCGAGGTCGGCGAGCCGCGCCTCCACGCCGGCGTCGGCATGAGATGGCGGGGCCTGCGATTGGCGGGCCTCCCGCGCGGCGCCGGCCCCAGCCGCGGCGTGGGTTCGGCGCAAGGTCAGGATCTGGGTATACGCCTCCTGGACCGCCTCGAAGCGCCGCGCCGATTCGAGCGAGCCTCCATTGTGGTCAGGGTGATGGAGCCTGGCCATCCGGCGATAGGCCGACCGCAGCTCGGCGTCGGTGACGTCGGGCCCGACGCCGAGGGTCTGGTAGGGATCAGTCACGGTGTCAATAGCGTAATCGGCGTGGCGCCGAGCCCGGCCGCGGCGGCGGTCTCAGCCTCGCGGGGCTAGACCACCGGAGCCCCGCCCGGACTCCCGGGCGCGCCGTTGTCGCCCGGATCGTCGGGGGCCCGGATCCATTCGACGATCCGCCCCTGCTCGATCAGGAAGTTGGTCCGGGCGGTGGTCCCGACACCCCCGCCGCAGTCGCTGCCGCCCGGCCCGGAGCGGCCGGTCAGCCGAAACAGCACGTTGGTGTAGCGCCCGCGCTGGTCGGCCGAGACGAACTTGGCGCCGCACGGCAACGTCTCGTTAGCGGCCTCCGCCTGGGCGAAGCTCTCGATCCGCAGCGCGATGCCGCTCCCGTTGCTTGCGTTGATCAGCTCGCTTGGCCGCCCGAAATACTGGGCCGCCGCTCGTACGTCGCCCTGGCGCAGCGCGCTCGACCATGCCTCGATCACTCTCACGGCGCCAGGCGCGGGCGAAGTGCCGGTGGGGCCAGGGGCCGGGATCCTGGGCGATCCGAAGCCCGGCGGCGTGGGAACCGGGGTGAGGCCCGAGTTTCGCTGCACCTCCCCGGTGGTGCTCGTCTTGGTGGCGGAGCTGGTGCTCGCCTTGGCACCGCGTCCGGCGCCGCCGCATCCGGCGAGCAGCATTGCCGTCACGATCGCCACCCAAGGCGCGGGGGACGCCGGCGGCCCTACCCGGCACAGAGCTCGTGCCATCCGCTGATGATCGCAGGCGTGGTCGCCCGGCAGCGCGCGTGAGAACATGAACCCGTGGAGAACGGCGCCTCGCCCATCACTCCGGAGCAGATCACCGCCACGGTGCTCGGCAGCTTCGCGGGCTGCCCGGACGAGCGCCTGCGAGAGGTGATGCTGGCGCTGGTTCGCCACCTGCACGCCTTCGCGCAGGAGGTGGACCTCAGCAGCGACGAATGGCGCCGCGCGATCGAGATCCTGACTCGCACCGGCCAGATCACCGACGCGCGCCGTCAGGAGTTCATCCTTTGGTCTGACTCGCTGGGACTCTCGATGCTCGTTGACGCGCTCGAGAACCCGGTGCCGGCGGGAGCCACCGAGTCCACGGTTCTGGGGCCTTTCTACGTGCCCGGCGCACCGCTGCGCGAGTACGGAGCCGACATCCGGGCCGAGGCGGCCGGCGTGCCGGCGCTGGTCCACGGGCGGGTGCTCGATCGCGAAGGTAACCCCGTCGCCGGCGCCGAACTCGACGTATGGCAGAACGGTGACGACCAGCTCTACGCAGTGCAGCGCCCAGAGGCCGACGAAGATCACCTGCGCGGACGCTTTCTCACCCGTGACGACGGTAGCTACGCGTTCATCGGGGTACGCCCAACCCCCTACCCGATTCCCTACGACGGTCCGGTGGGAGCGATGCTCGAGGCCACTGGCCGTCACCCGTGGCGCCCAGCGCACCTCCACATGATCGTCCGCGCCGACGGCTATCTGCCACTGACCACACACATTTTCGACGCCGACAGCGAGTATCTGGAATCTGACGCCGTGTTCGCGGTAAAGCCGTCGCTGGTGCGCGAGTTCGTCGACCGCGACGCCGATGACCCGGACACCCCTCCGACGATCGACGGCCCCTGGGTGTCTGTGGAGAGCGACATCGTGCTGACCGCGGCGTAAGCGAGCGCAAGCACCGCTCGGCGGGGCGGAAGCTTTTCCCGGCCCGGGGCGTCTGTAGTGATGACGTCGCACTCCTATGTCGACTCCTACGGCCATCCCGTCCCCGTACCGGGAGGCGAGGGGAGCCCGCCGGGCGCCACGAAGGCTCACCCGAGGACTCCCGCCTCGCCTGACCGCGATCGCCACCGTGGCGGTGGTGATCGTAGTGCTGCCCGTTCTGGTCACGCTCGTGCAGGCATTCCAGGGCGGACCGGCGGCTGCGTTTGACGCCATCAAGGCCTCATCGGCGACCACGTTGCTGCTTCACACCGGGCTGGTGACCGCCGTCGCGGTGCCTGCCTCCGGCGTGCTGGGGCTGTTCACAGCGTGGTTCGTGGAGCGGACGCGGCTCCCGTTTCGCGGCCTGTGGACTTTGCTCGTGGTCGCCCCGCTGACCATGCCGCTGTTCGTGACCAGCTACGCGTGGTCGGCGCTGAGCCCGTCGTTCAACGGCTACCTGGGGGCGGCGGGGATCATCACCTTCGCCTACTACCCGATCGTTTTCCTGCTGGTGGCGGCGGCGCTGCGCAACATGGACCCGGCCCTGGAGGAGAGTGCGCGCTCGCTGGGCTGCACCGCCCGGCAGGCCTTTACTCGCGTGGTGCTCCCGCAGTTGCGACCGGCGCTGCTCGGCGGACTGCTGCTGGTTCTGCTGGACACGCTGGTCGAGTTCGACGCGTTCGTGGCGCTCAAGTATCAGACGTTCAGCGTCAACGTCTACGCCCAGTATCAGCTCAGCTTCAGCGCCTCGGGCGCCGCGGCGCTGTCACTGCTGTCGATCCTGGTCTGTGTGCTGGTGCTGGCCGGTGAGTACCGGCTGGAGGGGCGCGCCCGCTACGCGAGGGTCAGCCAGGGGGCGCGGCGCTCCGTCGTGCGCTACCGCCTGGGCAAGTGGACCCCCCTGGTGCTGGCGGGGTTCGCGTTCATCGCCGCGGTCAGCCTCGGGATCCCCGTCGGTGAATTGGTGCACTGGTTCGCCCAGGGCAGCCGCGAGGCGGTCGCGGGCGCCGCCGCCAGCATCGATCATCTGGGCGTGGCCACGCTGACCTCGGTGGCGATCGCCGTGGCTTCGGCGGTGGTGGCGGTCGTGCTGGCGCTGCCGGTGGCGATGCTGGTGGCGCGCAACCGAGGTCCACTGGTCACCGTTCTGGAGCGGGCCACGTATCTGTCGTTCGCGTTGCCCGACCTCGTGGCGGCGATCGCCCTGGCCTACGCCGCCAGCCACTACGTGCATGCCCTGTACGGCAGCTTCGCGCTGTTGACGCTGGCCGACGCGATGCTGTTCGTGCCGTTCGCGGTCGTCGCGATGCGGATCACCATGGGCCAGATCGAACCCGCGCTGACCGACTCGGCCCGGGCGCTGGGGGCCGGCCCGCTGCGGGCCCTGTGGCGGATCACCCTGCCCCTGGCCCGTCCCGGTCTGGCTGCGGCCGGGGTGCTGGTGTTCGCGTTCGTGCTCGGTGACCTGTCCACAGCCCAGGTCCTGCTGCCGCCAGGGGCCTACACGCTCGGCACCGAGTTTCAGGCCAACAGCTCGACCGTGGCCTTCGCGGCCGCGGCCCCGTTTGCCGCGGTGCTGGTGGGGTTGTGCCTGGCCGGCACGCTGGTCCTGATGAACCGCTTCGGCCGTGTCCGCTCGATGGGGAGCACGTAGCCATGGCCGAGCTCAGCTGCAGCGCAGTCGGCAAGTGGTTCGGGGATCGCGAGGTGCTGCGCGACGTCGGCCTGGACGTTCCCGCCGGAACCCTGACCGCGATCCTCGGCGCCTCCGGCAGTGGCAAGACGACGCTGCTGCGGCTGATCGTGGGCTTCATCGGACTCGAGGCGGGAACGATCTCGGTCGGGGGCGAGGTGGTGGCGGCGGCAGGCGTCAAACCCCTGGCCCCGGACAAGCGCGGGGTCGGCTACGTGGCCCAGGAGGGGGCTCTCTTCCCCCACCTGCGCGTTGGCGAGAACGTCGGCTTCGGCCTGTCTCGCGCCGAGCGCAAGGGCGCGGCCAGGACGGTCGAGGTGCTGGAGCTGGTCGGGCTCGGCGAGGACTACCTGGCTCGCCATCCCCACGAGCTATCAGGCGGCGAGCAGCGCCGTGTCGCGCTGGCCCGGGCGCTGGCGCCACGACCGGCGCTGGTGCTGCTCGACGAGCCATTCTCAGGTCTTGACGCCTCGCTGCGCGTCGAGACGCGCGAGGCCGTCCTGCAGGCGCTCAAGGACGAGGGCAGCACAGCGCTGATGGTCACCCACGATCAAGCCGAGGCTCTCTCCATGGGCCGCGAGGTGGCGGTGTTGCAGTCAGGGCGTCTTGTCCAGACGGCGGCTCCGGAGGTCGTCTACCGCTCGCCCGCCGACCTGGAGGTGGCGCGATTCGTCGGTCAGGCCGTGGTGCTCGACGGCCAGGCCGCCCGCGGGGTTGTCACGTGTGCCCTGGGAAGGCTCGAGGTCCACGGTGGGGTGAGCACCGGCCCGGTGCGGGTGATGGTCAGGCCCGAGCAGATCCGCCTCGGCCGGCGTTCTGGCAACGGTGACTCCGGGGTGTCCGCGCGCGTGCTGAGCCACAGCAGCTTCGGCCCCGACACGGTGGTGAAGCTGGCCCTGGGCTCAGCTCAGACCGGCATCGAGGCGCGGACCTTTGACCACGCCGTACCCGCCGCCGGGGAGTTGGTGGACGTGGCGGTGGCCGGGCCGGTGTTCACGTATCCGGCCGACTCTGGATCTGCCAGCGCGCTGTCTCCGAGCGCGGCGTGAAGCGGCGCCGGGTTGCCGGCTGGACGGCGGCGCTCGCCTTGATTGCCGGTATGGCGGGCTGCGGGAGTGGCGATCCCGGCTCAGCTGCCGGCTCGATCACGCTCTACAACGGCCAGCATCCCCAATTGACCGATGCGCTCGTGGCCGCGTTCGAGAAGCAGACGGGGATTTCGGTGCAGACGCGGACCAACGACGGGATCGTGCTCGCCGATCAGCTGCTCGCCGAAGGGGACTCCTCGCCGGCTGACGTCTACCTGACCGAGAACTCTCCGGAGCTCGTCACGCTCGACCAGCACGGGCTGCTGGCCCGGCTGCCCGCTTCGACGCGGAACCAGATGCCGCGCCGCGACGAGCCACCCAGTGGCGACTGGGCGCCGGTGGCGCTGCGGCTCAGCGGCCTGGCCTACAACCCGGCCCGGATCGCCAAGTCCAGTCTGCCCGGCTCGATCCTGGACCTCGCCCAGCCGGCCTGGAAGGGCAAGATCGCGCTGGCGCCGACCGATTCGGACTTCCCGCCCCTGGTGGGGGCCGTGATCGCCGGGTACGGACTCCCGGCAGCTCGACAGTGGCTGGCCGGCCTGAAGCGAAACGCGCAGATCTTCGCCACCGACGAGGCCGTGGTGGCGGGGGTCAACCGGGGGGAGGTGGCGACCGGGATCATCAACCACTACTACTGGTACCGGCTCCGGCTGGAGCTGGGCAGCGACGCGATCCACAGCGCTCTGTACTACTTCCCTGATCACAACGTCGGATCGGTTCAGAGCATCTCCGGCGTCGCCGTGCTGGCGTCGACGAAGCATCGCTCCGCCGCCGACGCGTTCGCCAGGTTCCTGGTCGGAGCGACCGCCCAGCGGATCCTGGCCCGCAGCGACGACTTCGAGTACCCGGCCCGGCCGGGGGTGGCCCCCAACCCGGCCCTGTCCCCACTGTCGGTGCTGGCTCCGGCGCGGCTGAGCCCGGCAGCGCTCGGTAACGACCAGCCCGCGGCCAAGCTGATCCAGGACAGCGGGTTGACCTAGGCCGGGCTGGGGAAGCGCCGGCCCAGGTCCGGGACGGTCTAGATGTTCCCGTCGCCGTCGGTCGGGCCGCCGCTGTTGTCGCCGTCTCCGTCACCGCCGCCCTGCGGAATCCCACCGCCGGCCGGCGGTGAGGTGGTGGTCGGCGGCGGCGCGGCCGTCGTGGTGGGCGGCGCGGCGGTGGTTGTGGGAGGCGCGGGCGCGGCCGTGGTCGTCGGGGCGGGCGCGGCGGTGGTCGTCGGCGCCGGTGCGGGCGCGGTGGCGGTGGTCTGAGTGGGGGTGGAGGTGGTCACCACGGGCGCGGGCTGGGGTGGCGGGGCCTTGACCACGAACTTGGTCTGCGTGCGCACGCTGCGGTCATCGGCCAGGGTGACGATCAGGTGATGGTGCCCCGGCTTGACGCCGTGGAAGACAACCCGGTGGGTTCCGAAGCGGGTGTGACCGTCAAGCACGTAGCGAAATGGCTTCGCTCCGGTTGCCTTGCCGCCGATCAGCGCCACTTTCACCGCCACGCTCGAGCCGGTGTGTGCCCCGGCCCGCGGGGTGAGCGTCTTCAAGCGTGGCTTTGGCGCCGACGGCGTGGTCGTCGTGGTGGCCGCCGCCTGAGTTGTGGCGGCTGCAGCGGTGGTGGTGCTCGACGAGGAGCTGCCGCCGCAGGCGCTGATCGCCAACGCCACACCCAGAGCGGCTAGCGAGCCGATGGCTCGGAATGAGCGGAGCTTGGAGATGCGCATTGGGACCTTCCTGTTGGCGGGCGGCTGAACTACCTCTCACCTGACAGACGGCGACGCGCACCGCATCCTTCCCTGGGGCGCTGCCAACCCGCCCCCAACCGCCCCGACTATCGTCTGCAACCTTGAGCGGGCGGTTTGATGCGATCGTCGTCGGCGCCGGCCACAACGGCCTGGTGGCGGCAGCGATGCTGGCCCGGGCCGGTCGGCGCGTACTGGTGTTGGAGCGGGCCCAGGTTCCGGGTGGAGCGGCGGTGTCGGCGGCTCCGTTTGCCGGTATCGACGCGCGGATCTCGCGTTACTCGTATCTCGTGTCGCTGTTTCCGAGATCGCTGCTGCGAGACCTCGGAGCGGACGTGGAGCTTCGGCGCCGCCGGATCTCGTCCTACACCCCGGATGGCGATAGGGGATTGCTGCTCTGTGACGATCCGGCGGCGACCCGGGATTCGGCTGGCGATAAAACCGCCGGCGAGCTGGAGCGATTCGGCGATCTGATCGGTGGCGTCGCGCGGCGGGTGCACGAGTCACTGACTGAGCCGCTGCGAGGACGGGAGGAATTTCGCCGGCTGGTCGGCGACGACCAGGCCTGGTCGGCCCTGTTCGAGCGGCCGCTGTCAGAGGTGCTGCAGGCGAGCTTTTCCAGCGACCTGGTTCGCGGCGTCGTCGCCACCGATGCGCTGATCGGGACCTTCGCCGATCTGACCGATCCCGCGCTGGCCCAGAACCGGTGTTTTCTGTATCACGTGGTTGGCAACGGGACCGGGCACTGGGACGTTCCGGTGGGCGGGATGGGCGCGCTCAACCAGGCTCTGGTCAAGGCGGCTCGGCAGGCTGGCGCAGCGCTGCATGTCGGTGTGGCCGTGCAGGCGGTTGACGCCGACGGAGGGGTTGTCGAGGTCAGCACCGCTGACGGCAGCCGGTTTCAGGGGCGTCACCTGCTGGCCGGGGTGGCTCCCTGGGTACTGGCCGGGCTGACCGGGGACCGCTCCTCGGAGCCCAGGCCGGAGGGCTCGCAGCTGAAGCTCAACCTGCTGCTGAGCCGGCTTCCCCGCCTGCGCGACCAGGCGGTCAGCCCCGAAGACGCGTTCGCCGGGACCTTCCACGTCAACGAGGGCTACGAGCAGCTGCAGCGTGCCTACGGCCAGGCCGCCGCCGGCGAGATCCCGGAACCTGCGCCCTGCGAGGCGTACTGCCATTCGCTGACCGATCCATCCATCCTCGGGCCGGGGCTGCGCCGGGCCGGCGTCCACACACTGACCGTGTTTGGGCTGCACATGCCGCAGCGCCTGTTTGGCGCCGACCACGACCTGGCTAAGCGAGCGGCCGTCGCCGCCACGCTGCGCTCGATCGACAGCGTGCTGGCCGAGCCGATCGAGGACTGCCTGCTGCGCCGGCCCGACGGCGAGCCCTGCCTGGAGGCTCACACGCCGGTGGAGCTCGAGCGCGAGCTGGGCCTGCCGGGAGGTCACATCTTTCACCGTGATCTCTCGTGGCCGTTTGCCGAGGCCGAGAGCGAGATCGGCCGCTGGGGTGTCGAGACCGAGCGCCCCAACGTCTGGATCTGCGGCGCCGGCGCCCGCCGGGGCGGCGCGGTCAGCGGCATCCCAGGCCACAACGCCGCCCGCGCCGTGCTCGAGGCCGACGGCTGATCGGCACACGCACGAACTCCGCGTGCTGTCTGCGGGCCTGGGGGTCCACCGGCGCCGCCCGGCAGGCGCTGGCGATGAGTTTCGGGGCAGCGTGCGGTTCTAGGTGTGTGGGCCGGCGAGCCCGCGCGGCCTTGCTCAACGAACCTCGGTGATCAATGACTGACGACAATCGCGCCCAGGCGGCTATCCAGCGGCTGCTCGACGAGCTGGTGACCGGCGGCGCGGAGATCGGCCTCCAGGTGGCGGTGATCCACTCCGGACGCATGGTTGTCGACGCCGCCAGCGGGCTCGCCGATCCGGCCACGGGCGAGGCCGTCGGTGGCGACACCCTGTTCTATGCCGCTTCCACCGCCAAGGGTGTGGCGAGCACGGTGGCCCACGTCCTGGCCCAGCGCGGCGAGCTCGACTACGACCTCCGAGCCGCCGAGGTCTGGCCTGAGTTCGGATCCCACGGCAAGGAAGGGGTCACGCTGCGCCACGTCCTGCTTCACACGGCCGGGCTCCCCGGCCTTCCCGCCGACATCAGCGTGGCCGACCTCTGTAACTGGGACCGGATGTGCGCAGTACTTGCCGACTCCGAGCTGTGGTGGGAGCCGGGGACGCGCTTCGGTTATCACGCTCAGACGTTTGGCTTCTTGGTCGGCGAGATCCTGCGCCGGTCCACCGGACGCACCATCTCTGAGCTGTTGCGGGAGGTCGTGACCGGCCCGCTGGGGGTCGCGGACGAGGTTCACTTCGCACTCCCGCAGCGCCTACTCTCGCGCGTGGCGTGGCAGGTTGAGCCCGAGGCCCACTCACCCAACCCTCCCCCTCCCGGATCTCCCCTGGCTCGGGCAATCCCCCCGGGAATCCAACCGGATGCCGCCCACGCCAACCGCGCCGACGTCCTCACCTCCGAGATCCCGTCGGCCGGCACCATGACCGCCCGGGGAGCGGCCCGGATCTACTCCGCGCTCCTCGGTCACGTGGACGGCGTCAGCCTTGTCTCACCGAGTCGGCTAAAGGACATGGCGGCGATCACGCACAGGGGGATGGACGAGGTCATGGGGTTCCCCACCGAATGGGCTTTCGGCTACAGCCCGTACCGTCCCGGCGCCGGGCGCGCGCTCCCGGGTTCGACGTTCGGGATGGTGGGAGCCAACGGCTCGGCGGCCTACGCCGACATCGACTCCGGAGTCGCCGTTGCCGTGATGCGCAACCGCTTCGGCACCGGCGAGCTGACCGTCCTTGAGCAGGTCGATCGAATCGTCTGTCGGCTGCTGTGAGCCAGTGCCTTTGTTCCGTCTCAACCACGTTTGGAGGACCGCCGTGAACAACCCAGTGACAACGCTCGACGAACGCTTCAGCGCCCCAGCGGCAACGGCCACTCCCTGGGAGCAGACTCAGCAGGCCCTGGAGACGGCGCAGCTGTTCTGGATCACCACCGTCAGAGCGGACGGGCGACCTCACGTCACGCCGCTGGTCGCGGTCTGGCTCGACGGGGCGCTGCACTTCTCCACCGGTGCCGGCGAACAGAAGGCGGTCAATCTAGACCTGAACCCCCGGGTGACCCTGGTGACCGGCTGTAACAGCTGGGACCGAGGACTCGACATCGTGGTCGAGGGCGAGGCCGTCCGAGTCACCGCTCAGGCGACACTCGAGCGCCTGGCCGAGGCGTGGAGGGGCAAGTGGGACGGCAGCTGGCAATACGAGGCCAGGGACGGTGCCTTTCATCACGACCGTGGGACTGCGCTCGTGTTCGCGGTCGCGCCGGTCAAGGTCCTGGCCTTCGGCAAGGCTCCGTTCAGCCACACCCGCCACCGCTTCTGATCACGCATCTGGCCGGACAGGATTCCCGCCGCGGTCGGCCTGCCGCGATCGGGTCCTCCGGCCGTGTCTGCTCCTTCACTCCAACTACCGGCGCATCGTCGGCGGCAAGGAGGTAGGCTCGCTCACGCGGCCGGTTGTCTGGCTGGTCGTGTCGCGCCCGCGTGGTAGTCGCGAGTGCGGCGCTCGGCAAGGTAACAAGGGAGAGATCGATGCAGAATCGGCGATTTTCGGCGCCACGGCGCGCGTTTGCGACCGCCCTGGTAACGGGGTTAGGGCTTCTGGGCCTTGCCGCGTCCGCGCAGGCCAGCCAAACGGTTGGCAACTTCTCCTATGGCCAGCTGCAGTCGGCAACGATCGGCGCCAAGGGCTGTGGAACCAATGCGGCGGGCGAGCCGGCAATCCATGTCTCGCGGACGAACAACGTATTTCTCGGCTCCGAGCTCGGAGTCGGTGGCGGCAGCGAGCTGTGGCGAGGACTGGGAGCGGTTGGCGGCGCCGGCGCCTCGGGTTGCGGGCTGGAGTTCCGGGGACAGCCGAACGCGGCCAGCGGCGTCGGAGCTTCGGGCGGTGACATCGACGTGGCGATCGCCAGCGCCAAGAACGCCAGTGGGAACTACAACCTCTACGTCTCGAGCCTGAACCTGGGCTCGGTCAACGTCGCTACCTCCACCGATAACGCCACGTCGTTCTCCCAGACGCCGGTACAGGCGGGTATCCCGATCGACGATCGAGAGTGGATTGCGGCGTTCGGCGCCCAGACCTCGCTGCTGACCTACCACGACATCGCGACGAACGAGATCGATGTGCTGCGCTCCGACAACGGCGGCCAGCTGTACACCCAGATCGCCCAGGTGATCCCGCCAACGGATTACAAGGCTCAGACCAACGAGCTGGGAAATCTGGTCATCGACCACCGCAACCTCCCGAACAAGACGGGGGGGTTCTACGCCTATCAATCGTTCGTGGCGCCCTCGACCTCTTCGGGCACGCACAACAACGAGGCGTTTTTGGGAGTCTCGTCCGACGGGGGCCACACCTGGACCGACCGGGCGATCCCCTGCAGCACGGCATCATCCTCGACCGACCTGAACCACAACTTCCCCAACGTCTCGGTCGACCCTGCGGGCAACATCTGGTACGCGTGGTCTGATGACAAGTCGATCCGAACCGCAAAGTCCAGCAACCACGGCAGCACCTGGACCTGCTCAAAGCCGATCAGCACCAACACGGCTCAGGCGATCTTCCCGTGGCTTGACGCAACCTCGCACGGCGTCGATCTCGTCTACTACGGAGCGCCCACGAAGACCAACCAGACCTGGTACGTCTACTTCGCCCAGAACATCGCGGACACCAGCACCGGCTGGGGCACGCCGCAGCGGCTGATGTCAGTCCACAAGGGTGCCGTCTGCGAGGGTGGCATCAACTGCACGACGGGACGTCAGCTGTTCGACGACTTCGGCGTTGACACCGACAGCCGCGGCTTTGCCCACATAGCGTTCTCGCACGACAGCCCGGACCTCGGCGGCTCAGGCACGTACACGGGCTATGCGGTGCAAACCGGGGGAACCGCGGCCGGTCCTCCGAACAACTAAGCCCAACCGGCGGGTCGGCTGGCAAAGGCCGACCCGCCTTATCGGTCCGGCGCGACGATCAGCCGACGGTGACCGCGTGAGCGACACTCTTGGTGAGACCGGAGCTGTCCTTGACCGTCAGCGTGACCGTCCTGCTCCCCGCCGACGCATAGGTGTGCTGCGGAGTCGCTCCCGTGCCGCTGGTGCCGTCGCCGAAGTTCCAGCTCCAGCTGACGATGTGCCCGTCGGAGTCACTCGAGGCGCTGCCGTTGAACTTCTCGGTGTGGGCGGGACTCGCTGCCGCGGCCGCCGTGAACGCCGCCGTCGGAGCTTCATCCGGGAGCACTAGGCGGAAGTTGTTGGTCTGCCATTGCGCGTCGGCGAACCCGTCGGGCGCCCCGTTGTACTGGTTGGTGCCAAACACCGCATCTCCGCTGAGTGGATCGAAGCTGGCCCCGCCGTAGTCACCCCACCGGCACGGATCCGAGACGCCGCTGCTGCTCGGACAGCTGAAGTCCTCGTCGATCCCGGCGCTGTTGGCCAGCACGGTGTCGCTGGTCGTGGAGCCGGCGGCCGAACCGATCGGGTGGATCCGCGCCCGGAGCTGGACCTTGAGGGTCTTGCTGGCGACGTTGTAGTCAATCGCGGCGGCATTGCCCTGGATCGTCGGGGAGATCGCGCCGTTGAACGCGAACTGTCCGCTGACCGAGACGGTTCCGGTCTGGACCGGGGTGCTCCGCCCGGACTCCACCTCATACCAGCGCACGATCGACGGACCTCCCCCGGAGCCGGCGATGGTGTGCTGAGTCCAAACCCCAAACGTCTTCAGAGCCGGGTCAACGGCGGCGTTGGCCTGGGTCAGCCTGGTGTCGCTGGAGTCGATCTTGTCCGAGGCGGGCGCCGGAGACGGCTGCGGCACGCCAGCGGGAACGCTGAACGCCGGCACCGTGATGTTGCCCTTATCGGTCAGCACGGGTGCCGTCGCCGTGCCCGTGACGGTGAACAGGCGCAGCGCGTTGTTGACGCTGCCGCTGACCGCCACTACGAAGCCCGTCGTCGAGCTGCCGAAGATGTTCGCGGGCTCAGGGGTGAACTCGGTCGCCGCCGCGGGGACGAACTTGTGGATCGTCAGCGACGTCGGGCAAGTCGTGGCTCCGTTGGCCGGCTTGGGGATTGTGAAGATCGGCGAGTCCAGATAGTTGCCGGTGACGTCGCTGAACTCGTTGGCGCCGACGATCATGAAGGTGTTGGAGTTGCCGAGCTTGCCGTAGTCCTCCAAGCTGGTGCCGGTGTTCAGGTGAAACCGGCACCAGTTTCTGGTCGAGCCAGTGAGCGGGGTGGGACTACTGGTCTTAGACCATCCGAATGAGATCCCCTCGCTCCCGGGACTGGCGGCGCAATCGAGGCTGTAGTACTCAAAGCGCCCGGCGGCCTGATCCCATTTGATCTGACCATCACAGGTGTTGGTGCTGCCCACGAACGAGTCCTCGGTGGCGGTCGCGACTGGCGGCGACGCGAGCGTCGTCCGGTTGTACACGCCTACCTCCGAGTTGACGAACTCGAGGTAGTTGGTCGTCCCGGCGGCACCGGTCGGATCGGGGGGAGTGCTTCCTCCGGCGCCGGCGGCGCTCAGACCGGGCTTGTTGACGCCGATGACTGACGCGCTCGCCAGCGGCGCCAGAGGGGACAGGAACCGATGCGCCGCGGCCCACGAGCCGTAAGCCTGGTTCGCCGCCGCCTTGGCCTGGGCGTACTGCGCCGGATTCCGAACCCGCAGCGGAGGCGCTGCCCGTGGCGCGGCGTTCCGGGAGGGGGTTGAAGAGCTGACGCCGTGGGCGACTACCGTGCCGGCGGCCGGCACCTGCGTATCGGCCAAAGCCGGCGCGGCGAGCGCGCCTAGGGATGCTGCGACGGCAACCGTGATCGCGCCCAACCGAGCGCCCAACGTATTCGATTTCATCAGTCCTCGCTTGCCCCCAGGGACCCCTGACCCTGGGTTTCCCCGATAGTGTGCACCTACGCGCAACGGACCGCGCTGGCCCGTGACCTCCTGTGGCGAGCACCATACACCCGCGGGCACCGTAGCGGGCGTAATCTGGGTGGATGAGCCGCTTTATGACTGCGCGCCGGGAGGCGCTGGCGACCGTAACGGTGCTGTTGGCCGGAGTCGCTTTGGCGGCGTGTGGTGTCCGGGCCTCGGCCTCGAGCTTGACGAGCGGCATCACAGCCAAGCCGGCGCACAGCGCTGCACCAGACTCCGGGGTCCGTGGACGCGCCTCATACGGGACCTGCCCGGTCCAGCGCGTCGGGCAGACCTGCGTGCGGCCGTATCGGGCGACGATCACCATCCGCCGGGAGCCGGCCAACGCGTTCGTCGCCCGGACGCGAGCTTCGATCGACGGCCGCTTCCGGATCACCCTGCGCCCCGGCCGCTACCTGCTGGTTCCGCAATCCGGCCGGCGCTACCCGAGAGCCACGCCACGGATGATCACCGTGCGAAGACATCGCTACACCAGCGTGTTCATCCGTTACGACAGCGGCATCCGGTGACGCGCTGAGCGAGCAGTCGCTCGCGGAAGCTTCCCGCCGCGGTGGCGTCTACGTGAACTAAAGCGTCGTTTTCAGCCGGCGCCGCGTTGGCTGCGCCGGTCCCGTTCCCTCTACCGGAAGCTGATTTCAGATGCGGGCAAAGAGTTCACCCGAACGTGCACAGAACCGAACCAAGCTCGCCCACGCCGTCATGAACGGCTATGTCAACTGGCGAGAGGAGAGCGCCGCAGTGGGCGTGGCGTACCGGCACTGGCAGCGCGCTGGGCGTGATCATCGCGCCCGAGCCTACGAGGCATATCTTGCCGCGCTCGATCGCGAGGAAGGCGCCGCGGAGGCATACCGGAGCCTCACCGAACTGGCGAACGCCGCTTAAGCAGGCGTCGATACCCGGGCGCCGGAAACTGGCGCCGGGACGAGATGTTGAGCTTGCGAAACGCTTGTGCAAGCTGGGTCTCGATCCGGGCGGCGACAAGGTGGTTTGGCACTCCAAATGTCGTGGCCCAGGGAAGGATCGTCGAGACCTCCGCGTCTTGTTGTTCATGGACCGGAGATATCAGACGTCTGACGTCTTTTCTGGAGAACGGTGGCGCCGTCTGTGGGCGACGCATCGGCGTCGGTCCATGCGCCGTCACCCCGCGCCGACGTTCATCTTTGCCGACATGGCAGGGTTCACGGCGCTCACCGAGCAGCGCGGTGATGAGGCCGCAGCACAGATCGCCCAGGAGTTTGGACGCGCCATGAGCGCGTTGACCCGCGAGCACGGGGCCTGGCAGGTCAAGTCGATGGGCGACGGGATGATGATCTGGGTTGCCGATGCCGCCCAGGCCGTGGCCCTCGCCGCGCGGGCGGTAAAGGAGGTCGGCACACGCCCGGACCTGCTGCCCGTGCGCGTCGGAGCGCATACCGGGACAGCCGTGATGCGGGGCTGGGACTGGTACGGCAGCACCGTGAACGTCGCTGCTCGGCTGGCCGACGAGGCCAATCCCAACGAAGCTTTGATCAGCTCGGCGACGCGCGCCGCCGCCCGCGAGAACCTGACGCGCCAGCTGGGGAGCTGCCGCGAGTTCCTGCTCCGCGGTGTCGAGCGCCCGGTGGTGGGCTGGAGACTGACATGATCCGGGCCAATGCCAGTCGCGAGTATGTCCGCCCTGTGGTCCGGGCCTTGCCGATGACGACCGCGCACCCGTCGAGGGAGGCGTGGTTTGCCCCTGGCCGGCCGACCGCGGCTCAGGCGCGGGCGGGGCAGTCACCTGCGGTGCCAGCCTGGGAAGGATTCCATCAGCGCCAGTGCCAGCGCCGGGCCGCCGGGTGAACAGACGCAAGCGCCCCTCGCTGGTGGAACACGTACGCGAAGGGCTGCTCCAGGACCTGATGGCCGGCCAACTCGAGCCGGGGACCAAGCTGCCCAACGAGAATGAGATCGCCGATCGCTTCTCGGTCAGCCGAGCAACTGTCCGAGAAGCGGTGTCGGGATTGATCGACGCCGGCTACCTGGTGCGCCGGCATGGTTCGGGCACCTACCTCACCGCCTCGCCGCGCGTCCGCCACGCCCTGGAGACGACTTTCAGCTACTCGGCGATGATCCGCGAGGCCGGACACCAGCCGGGAGAGAACGTCCTCAGCCAGGGAGTTCGCGATCCCACCGAGCTCGAGCGTCGGCTGCTCAACCTCCCCGAACATGAGTCGCTTATGGCGGTGGAGCGGGTGCGACTGGCCGATCGGCGCCCCGTCGTCTACTCACGGGACCGGATCCCCTGCGGGCTCCTTGACGACATGACGAGTCAGGCCCTGGACAGCTCCCTGTATGAGATCCTCGAGTCCGCGGGTCACCCGGTCGCGCGGGCCTCTGCGCAGCTGATCCCGACCGTCGCCGATGCCGGGCTGGCCAGGGTGCTGGCGATCAAGCGGGGTACTCCACTCCTGCATCTCGACCAGGTCGACTACGACGAGGATGGCCGCCCCGTGATGCTGTCCTACGAGTGGCACGTCGCCGACGCATTCGAGCTGATCGTCAACCGTCGGGCCGCCACGGCAGACCGCGAGCCCTGACGGCGCCGGCTTTCCGGGATGCCGATTGCCGCCGGCGATCTGATTTGATCGTTGGCGCCCGTGTCCGAGATCACCGTTGCCAAGCTGACCCCGGGGGAACGCGCCGCGTGGGAAGAGCTGTTTCGCGGCTACATCGACTTCTACGAGCGCAGGCTCGACCGGTCCGCCTACGACAGGGCGTGGACCGCGTTCCAGCAGGACACCCTGATGCACGCGCTGGGTGCGCGGCTCGACGGCCACCTGGTCGGCATCGCTCACTTTCTGGTCCACGCCAACACCAGCGGACCGGACGTCTGCTACCTCCAGGACCTGTTCACCGCTCCCGAGGTTCGCGGCCGGGGCGTGGGCAGGGCGCTGATCGCGGCGGTTTCTGCCTGGGCTCGCGCGCAGGGGTGCTGCCGCCTGTACTGGTCAACCCACGAGACAAACGCCACCGCGCGCCGGCTCTATGACGACGTAGCGGTCAACCGCGGCTTTATCCGCTACGAGCTGGAGCTCTAAGGCGGGCTCCCTCAGGCACCCCAGACGGTGGCGATCAGGCGCGCCTCCAGGCGACGGAGTCGCAGGTGGGCCGTGATCGCGGGGTGTGAGTGGGTGGGGTGGACCAGGGTGTCACCTTCCGCGAAGCCAACGGCAGCCACCAGTTCGCCGTCGAGCTCGGCGAGCATCGCCGGACCGTGCGGAGGTGCGCTACCGGCCAGCGCAGCGAGGTGGCGGATCGCCTCACGATCAGCGCCTTCGGCGAGTGAGAGCCTCACCCCGACCAGCTGAGCGGGCGGCGAGGGGGGCACGCGGCGGACGGCGATGGGAAGGGTGGCTGACATGGCAGACCCCGTGTGAGCGGTGGAAAGAGTGAGGACGGTGAGGCTCGGCGCGAGGCCGGCCTCACCGCCGATTGGGCGTCGGTCAGGGCGTGCACACCACGTTGACCTGCGCGATGGCCAAGTTGGCCGTGGTGTTGTGGAACACGGCGGCCCAGCCGACGGGAACGCTGGCGCCGTTGACGGTCCTGAGCACCGGCTGGCTCTCGCTCGCGGGCACGCCGCCGTCGGCTACGAAGCCGCCGCCGGTGGCACGCTGATTGGCCGGACACGACACG
>DASXJY010000105.1:0-2147 GCA_036497115.1 Solirubrobacteraceae bacterium | reverse complement strand
GTGGCCGCCGAGAAGGGCGCCGAGCTGATCGTGGCGGTGGGCTCCCACTTCAACCTGGTCGAGTTCCTCGAGAAGAACCGCTCCGGGATGTCGTCCACCTTCCTCACCAGGCTGCGGATCGGGGAGATCCTGGTGGATGCCAAAGGCGTGAGCCGGCTCTACCGGCCGTCGGCCGGACGCGGCCCGCTCGTGATCCTCACGTTGGCGGCGCTCGTTGCGCTAGTAGTAATCATCGTGTTCTCGCCGAGCCTCGGCCCGCTCTTCGACCTCCTCTGGCTCAAGCTCCAGATCCTGCTCGGCCTGAAGTAACGAATGTTCGACTTCCGTTACCACGCGCTGTCGCTCGTGGCCGTGTTCCTCGCGCTGGCCATCGGGATCCTGGTTGGCGCAACGATCGGGGACTCGCTCGTGACCGAGGCCGGCAAGGGCATCAGCTCGAACCTGCACCAGGACGTGGTGAACGCGCGCAACGCGGCCAACCAGGCGCAGGGCCAGCTCAGCCAGCGCGACAAGATCATCTCGAGCGCCCTGCCGATGCTGGTGCAGGGCGAACTGGGCGGCCAGCGGATCGCGATCGTGGCCACGGGCTCGCTGCCGAGCAGCATCGAGTCGGAGGTGCGCCAGACCGTCGAGACCGCGGGCGGCGCCGTGGACTCCGTGGCCGTGTTCGACGTGCCCGGGCAGCTCGACTCGATCGAGCAGGCCGGTGGCGTGCGGGGCAGGAATCCGGAGCAGGTCCAGGGCTTCGCCAAGCGCATCGCGCGCTCGATCGTCAATGGCTCCGGCGTGGCCAACCGTATGCACAAGGACCTGCCCGACACCCTGCGCGGCGACTTCACCGGCGCAGGGTCGGTGATCTACTACCGCTCGCCGCCTCCCGACCAGGAAACCGATCAGGAGAAGGCGCTGCGCGAGGGGTTCGAGAACGGGCTCGCGGACGGGCTCGACGCCCAGGGTGTGCAGACCGTCGGGGTGGAGGAGCAGAGCACCGACCCGTCGCAGATCGGCTGGTACAAGGACCACCACATGTCGAGCGTCGACAGCGTGGACCTGCCCGGCGGCCAGCTCGCGCTCGTGTTCTCGCTCTCCGGCGAGAAGGGCTCGTTCGGCATCAAGGGCGGCAGCTCGCCGCTGCCCAAGCTGCCGATCGGCAGCGGGTAGCGCGGCCGGGCTCGTCCAGACCAAGGCGGGCAAGGACGCAGGGTGGAGGGCATGCATGGCATGCCGATACCCGAGGACGCCGCCCGACGTAGGTATGGCGCGCCCGGCGTCCGCGGGGGGCGCTAGGGTCACTTGGTGCAGTCATTGCCGTTCCTGGTTTCCCTGGGGGTGGCGGTCGGAGTCGTGCCGGCCGCGGTGCAGGGCCTCCGAAGCCAGGGGTTCGTCCGGCAGAACTACCGCGGCGTCGAGGTCGCGTTCCCGGCGGGCATCGGCATGGTGGCGGCGTCGCTCGTGGCCCTCATCCCGCTCGCGCTGATCGACGAGCTCGGCGACGCCAACGTGTTCCGGCCCGACTCGGGCCTCGTGCTCGCGTACGTGACCGCGGTGGCCCTGCTCGGCCTCGTCGACGACCTGGTGGGCAGCGCCCACGACGATCTGCCGCGGGGCTGGCGAGGGCACGCGCGCACCACGATGCGCGGCGGCTTCTCCACCGGCGCGCTCAAGGCGGCGGGCTCGCTGGGCGTTGCGCTGTTTGTGCTGAGCGGGCGGGGGGCATCCGCTGGTGAGTACCTGCTGTCGGTCGCCCTGCTCGTGCTCGCCACCAACTTCTTCAACCTGCTCGACCTGCGGCCCGGCCGCTCGATCAAGGCGCTGATCCTGCTCGGCGCCGGTCTCACGATCGGGTCGACCGACGTTCACCCGCTGTGGACGGTCGGCCTCTTCGCGGGCCCCGTGCTCGTCATGCTGCCGCTCGACCTCGGCCAGCGGGCGATGCTCGGGGACACCGGCTCGAACGTGATCGGCGCGGTCGCGGGCCTCTGGCTCGTGCTCACACTGTCCACATTGGGACAGGCGATCGCACTGGGAGTGATCGCAATAGCCACTGTTTACGGGGAATTCCGCTCGCTGTCCGAGCTCATCGAGCGGGCTCCGATCCTTCGTCAAATAGACTCACTTGGGAGAGCGTGATGCCTGATCGACTGCGG
>DASXJY010000104.1:0-6005 GCA_036497115.1 Solirubrobacteraceae bacterium | reverse complement strand
CCTGATCTGCTCGATCTCGATCGTCACCGGAGCGACGGTCTTCTCCGAGGCGATCTGGGTCGCCGTCTTGCGCAGCAACGTCCCGAGGTCACGCTCGAGCTGGCGGACGCCGGCCTCACGCGTGTATTCGGTCGCGACGGTGTTGAGCACCTGATCGGAGATCTCGATCTCCTCGGTGCGCAGACCATTGCGCTCGAGCTGACGCGGCCACAGGTAGCCGCGAGCGATCGCGACCTTCTCCGAGGTGGTGTAGCCGTCGAAGCGGATCACCTCCATGCGGTCGAGCAACGGACCGGGGATCGTGTCGGCCACATTGGCAGTGGCGATGAACATGACCCCGCTGAGGTCGAGCTCGAGATCCAGATAGTGGTCGCGGAACGAGTGGTTCTGCGCCGGGTCGAGCACCTCGAGCAGGGCCGCGCTGGGGTCGCCGCGCCAATCGGCGCCGACCTTGTCGACCTCGTCGAGCATGATCACCGGATTCATCGTCCCGGCATCCCGCAGAGCGCGGACCAGCCGGCCCGGAAGGGCACCGATATAGGTCCGGCGATGGCCGCGGATCTCGGCCTCGTCGCGAACGCCACCGAGTGACATCCTGACGAACTTGCGACCCGTGGCACGGGCGATCGACTCGCCGATCGACGTCTTGCCGGTGCCGGGCGGTCCGATCAGGGTGAGGATCGCGCCGGAGCGCTTGTCCTCGGTGATACCCCTGTCGACGCGCAGCTTCTTGACCGCGATGTATTCCACGATCCGGTCCTTGACGTCCTCCAGGCCGGCGTGGTCCTCATCGAGGATCGTCCGGGCGTGCTCGGGGTCGAGCTTCTCCTCGGACTCGTTGCTCCACGGCACCGCGATCAGCCAGTCGAGGTAGGCCCGGATCACGCTGGACTCCGCGCTCTGCTCGCCCATCCGCTCCAGCCGTCCGAGCTCCTTCTCGGCCTGCTCGCGGACCTGCTCGGGCATGCCGGCGGCTTCGATCTTGGTCCGGTACTCCTCCACGATCGAGGCGTCATCCTCGTCGAGCTCCTTGCGGATCGAGTCCATCTGCTTGCGCAGGAAGTACTCGCGCTGCTGCTTCTCGGCGCCGGACTCCACGTCCTCGCGGATGCGCTTGCGCACCTGCAGCTCGGCCAGCCGCTCGCGCTGATAGCCCAGAGCCAGCTCCAGCCGTTCCGTTACATCGAGGGTCAGCAGCAGGTTGACCTTCTGCTCGTAGTTGAGATCGGGGCTGTAGCCGCTGGTGTCGGCAAGGGTGCCCGGATCGCTGATCGAGCGCAGGAAGGCCGAGATACGGCCGTCGTCGCCGCGAACCTCGAGGATCTCCTCGACCACGGCGCGGTACTCGCGCTCGAGGTTGCGTGTCTTGCCGTCAACGGGGACCGCGTCGGGCCGCTCGTCGACGTCGACGAACAGGCGGCCGTCGGGAAGCGTCTGAGCGGCGCCGGCGACGCCGCGATGGAGTCCTTGCAAGGCGTAGGCGCGCCCACCGCCGGGCAGGCGGACACGGTCCGTCACCTCGGCGACGGTCCCCACGGTTGCGAATTCCTGCTCGTGACGGGGCACGAGCAGCACTCGCTCTTCATCGCCGGCGTCGATCGCCAGCGTGAGCGACATACCCGGGAAGACGACGACGTCGTCCAGCGGGACCAAAAGAAGGCGACTCATCAAGTCTTCACTTTCGCTAGTTGCTTACGAGAGATAAGTAAATGATACCACCCGGTCCGCCTGGGGAGTAATCAGATCTCAGTCTCGGCGACTGAGATTATCAGGGTGGGTTGATCCGGATCTGCGGGCGCCCGACGCGATCCGCGGGCGGCCGGGCGCAGGGGCTGTCGCCCCGGCCGGGGATTTGGGATCATCTGCGGCGGCAGATGCCTTCTCATCGCACCCAGCCATCCCAGGGCACCCACGACGTTCTGGCCGCCGAGGAGTTCGGTGTGCCGGCCCCCGATCCGGCGCTTCACCAGGAGCTCGAGGAGGCCCACGACGTGCTGGCCGCCGAGGAGTTCGGGGTGCCGGCCCGGGATCCCAGCCTGCACCACGGGCCGGTGTCGCTGCCCTCGGACCCGACCGGAATCGCCGAGCCTCACGATGTCCTGGCCGCCGAGGAGTTCGCGATGCCGGCACCGCCCCTCCCGGGGGGCGAGCCGCGGGAGCTGGGGCGCGGCGGGCGCGTGCCGCGCGGGGCCGTCGTTGCGCTGGGCGCGGCCGTGGTGATCGCGCTGCGCCGACGTCGGCGGCGTTTCACTTAATGCACACGTAGCGCGCAATGCGTCACGTTTCGGGGGTCATCCTGGGACGTGATGTGCCTTGCTTACGAATACGGGAAGTCAGGCGACACACGGCTGGCGGCGCTCGCTGCCGCCCAGCATGGGGTGGTCGCCACCCGGCAGCTGCTGAACGTGGGGTACTCGCACCACGCGATCCACACCCGGATGGCGGCCGGCCGCCTCCATCGCCTCCACCGCGGCGTCTACGCGGTCGGCCATACGCGCATCTCCATGCGCGGGCGCTGGCTGGCCGCCGTCCTGGCCTGTGGTCCGCACTCCTTCCTCAGCCACCGCACCGCCGCCGCTCTCCACGATCTCCGCGCCCGCACCACCGGGGAGATCGACGTGACGGCTCCTTCCAAGCACCGCTTCGACACCGACGCCGATGCCGTCCGCTGTCACGTCTCGCGCCGTCCCCTTCACCCCGCCGACACCACCACCGTCGACGCCATCCCCGTCACCTCAGTCCCGCGGACCCTGCTCGATCTGGCCGAGACGCTCGGTTCCCAGCAGCTCCGATCAACCCTGGAAGCCGCTCAGCGCCAGGACCTCCTGAACTTCCTCGCGCTCGACGCGCTGATCGCGCGCAGCCCCGGCCGCCACGGGATCCGGCCGCTCACCGAAGCGCTCAGCCACCTGCGTGATGAGGCGCCCTGGACCCAGTCCGAGCTCGAGCGCCGCTTCCTCGAGCTGATACGCGACGCCGGCCTCCCCGAGCCGCAGTGCAACGTCATCGTCGACGGGGTCGTGGTCGACTTCTACTGGCCGCAGCACGAGCTGATCGTCGAGGTCGACGGCTACCGCTTCCACAAGACCAAGCGTTCGTTCGAGGAGGACCGGCGCCGGGACGCCCGGCACGCCGTCTGCGGCCGGAGGGTGATCCGGGCCACCCACGCGCGGATCGTCCACGGCCCCCGGTCGCTGCTGGCCGACCTCGTCTCGCTGCTCAGCGCCGGGCCCGGGCGGGCGGCATGAGCCGGCGAGCGACGGTCAGCCCCGGGCCCGGGCGGGCGGCATGAGCCGGCGAGCGACGGTCAGCGCCGGGCCCGGGCGGGCGGCATCAGGTCGGTGATCGTCCCCGCGGCCATCTCGGCCGAGAACCCGACCGTCTCTGACAGCGTGGGATGAGGATGGATCGTCAGCGCGATGTCCTCGGCGTTGGCGCCCATCTCGATCGCGTGCACGGTTTCGGCGATCAGCTCGCCGGCGCCGACCCCGACGATCCCGGCGCCCAGCACCCGCCCCGACTCGGGCTCGACCAGAAGCTTGGTCATTCCGTCGTCGCGCGCCAGGGCCAGGGCGCGCCCCGAGGCAGCCCACGGGAAAACCGCCTTCTCGTACTCGACTCCCTGCTCACGCGCCGCCGTCTCGGTCAGGCCCATCCAGGCGACCTCGGGATCGGTGTAGGCCACCGACGGGATCGCGCGGGGGTCGAACTCCACATCCATCCCGGCGATCACCTCCGCCGCCACCTTGCCCTCGTGCGAGGCCTTGTGGGCCAGCATCGGCCCACCGACTATGTCGCCGATCGCGTAGATCCCGTCGACGTTGGTGCGCAGCTGGCGGTCGACGGCGATGAAGCCCCGATCATCGACCGACACGCCGGCCGCGGCGGCGTCGATCGCCTTGCCGTTGGGCACCCGGCCCACGGCAACCAGGATCTGATCGAACAGCTGTGAGCCGACCCCCTCGATCTCCACCTTGAGGCCGTTCTTCTGGGCTTTGACCCCCGCCACGCGGCTGCCCAAGTGGATCGCCTCGTAGCGGCCTCCGATCCGCTTGGCCAGCGGCCGGACGAGGTCGGGGTCGGCGCCCGGCATCAGCTGCTCGAGCATCTCGACCACGGTGACCTTGGCCCCCAGGGCGTCGTACACGGTGGCCATCTCCAGGCCGATGATCCCGCCCCCGATCACCAGCAGCCGCTGGGGGATCTCGGACGGAGACAGGGCTCCGGTGGAGTCGATGACCCGCGGATCGTCCTCGGGCAGCCCGGGCACCTTGGCCGCCTGCGAGCCCGCGGCGATGATGCAGTTCTCAAACGTGATCTGGCGCTCGCCAACCGACAGCGTGTGGTCGTCGACAAACCGCGCCGAGCCGGTAATCACCTCCACGTCGCGTCGCTTGGCCAGCCCGGCCAGGCCGCCGGTCAGCCGCTCCACGACCGACGCCTTCCACTCGATCAGCTTCTCGAGGTCGACCGAGGGCGCGCCGAACGAGATGCCGTGCGCGGCCATCTCCTCGGCCTCGGCCACCACCCGGGCCGCGTGCAGCAGCGACTTGGAGGGGATGCAGCCGACGTTCAGGCACACCCCGCCGAGGCGCTCGTAGCGCTCGATCAGCACCGTCCGCAGCCCCAGGTCAGCGGCCCGGAAGGCGGCCGTGTAGCCGCCGGGGCCGGCGCCCAGGACGACTACCTGAGCGTCCCGCGGCGAGCCGCCGTCGGATGACCGCGGTGGGGACTGCGCGGCCGCGCGCTCCGGTTCGCCGGCCGGCTCGGAGGGAGCATCGGCCTGGGCCGAGGGGCCGGCCCCGTCGGAGTCCAGCGTCATCAGCACGCTGCCCTGGGAAACCCGGTCGCCGATCGAGACCTGCAGCGCCTTGACCACGCCCGCCGCCGGCGCGGGAACGTCCATCGTCGCCTTGTCTGACTCGAGCGTGACCAGCGGGTCCTCGGCCTGGACCTGGTCGCCGACCGAGACCAGGATCTCGATCACCGGAACGTCGCTGAAATCCCCGATGTCGGGGACCCGTACCTCGGAGTCGCTCACCGCCGGGGCCTCACAGCAGCGCCCGCCGCAGATCCGAGAGCACCTTGACCAGGTAGGTGACAAACCGGGCCGCGGCGGCGCCGTCGATCACCCGGTGGTCATAGGACAGCGACAGCGGGACCATCAGCCGGGGCACGAACTCGTTCTTGGCCGGTTCCCAGACCGGCTTCATCGCCGAGCGCGTGGCGCCGAGGATCGCCACCTCGGGAGCGTTGATGATCGGGGTGAAGCTGGTCCCCCCGATTCCGCCCAGGCTGGAGATCGTGAACGAGGCGCCGCTCATGTCCTCGCGTGAGAGCTTGCCCTCCCGCGCCCGTCCCGAAAGCGAGGTCAGCTCGGCGGCGATCTCCAACAGCCCCTTGCCGTCGGCGTCCTTGATCACTGGCACCACCAGCCCGCCCGGGGTGTCGGCGGCAAAGCCGATGTTGTAGTAGCGCTTGCGCACCAGTTCGTCGCCGTCGAGCGAGGAATTGAAGTCCGGGAACTCCTTGAGCGCGGCCACCGAGGCCAGGACGAGGAACGAGACCATCGTCACCTTGACGTCACTGCGCTCGCCGTTGAGCTGCTTGCGCCAGGCCTCCAGGTCGGTGACGTCGGCCTCGTCGTTGTGGGTGACGTGGGGGATCATCACCCAGTTGCGGGCCAGGTTCGGGGCCGAGATGCGCTGGATGCGAGAGCGGGGCACCCGCTCCACCGGCCCGAACTTCTCGAACTCGATCGACGGCCACGGCAGCAGGTCCAGTCCGGTCCCGGCCGGGGCCGAGGGGCCGGCCGCGGCGGGAGCCGAGGCGACGTCAGCCGCCGGTTTGCCGTCAGCCGCCGCCTGGACGTCCTCCTTGGTGATACGCCCCTTGCGCCCGCTGCCGCGGACCTGCGATATCGGTATCCCGAGCTCGCGGGCCAGCCGCCGCGCGGAGGGGCTGGCGTAGATCGGACCGGCTCCGTTTGCCCGAGCCGGGGCCGA
>DASXJY010000103.1:0-20702 GCA_036497115.1 Solirubrobacteraceae bacterium | reverse complement strand
TGCCCGCTGGCCTTGGCGTGCGGGATCAGCGAGTCGTGGGAGATCCGCCGCCAGCTGGCCACCTTGGCGCGCACGCCGGTCAGCTTTGCCTCCTCGCCCAGGTAGGCGCCCCATGGCCACACCGCGATCGACACCTCGACAGGAGCGTCGAGCGGGTAGAGCCCCATCTGGCCATAGCCGCGGAACACGATCGGCCGGATGTAGCACTCGCTCAGGCCGTTGGCCACGATCAGCTCGTGGGTCGCGGCGCGCAGCTGCTCGAGCGTGTAGGGGATCGGCATGTAGTAGAGCTCGGCGGACTTCAGCAGCCGCTGGAGGTGGTCGTGGTGGCGGAAGATCGAGGGTCCGCGCGAAGTCTCGTAGGCTCGCTCGCCTTCGAACACGCCCGTTCCGTAGTGCAGGCCGTGCGTCAGTACGTGGACCTTGGCGTCCTCCCAGGCAACGAGTTCTCCGTTGTGCCAGATCAGGTCCGCTTGTTCCACGACTGCTCCTTAGAGGTGTTTGAGGACTCCCTGGGTTGCCTGCGCGGTGGTCGCGTCGCCCCCCAGGTCGGGCGTGCGCAGCCCCTCGGCCAGCGCACGGTCGACGGCGGATTCTACCGCCGCCGCCTCGGCTTCCATGCTCAGTCCGTGCCGGAGCATCATCGCCGCCGAGAGGAACATCGCCAGCGGATTGGCCACTCCCTGGCCGGCGATGTCGGGCGCCGAGCCGTGCACCGGCTCAAAGACTCCGGGGCCGCCATCGCCCAGCGACGCGCTCGGCAGCATCCCTAGCGAGCCGGTGAGCATCGCCGCCTCGTCGCTGAGGATGTCGCCGAACATGTTCTCGGTCACGATCACCTCGAAGTGGCGCGGGGTGGCGACAAGCTGCATCGCGGCGTTGTCGACCAGCAGGTGCTCGAGCTCGATGTTGGGAAACTCACGGGCGTGCACGTCGCGCACGACCTCGCGCCAGAGGCGGCTGGTCTCGAGCACGTTGGCCTTGTCGACGCTGGTGACCCGAGACCGGGCGGCGCCGAATCCCACCCGGGCGATGCGCTCGATCTCCGCGCGCGTGTAGACGCAGTCGTCGGAGGCGCGGTCCTCGGTCCGCGTCTTGTCGCCGAAGTAGATCCCCCCGGTCAGCTCACGGACCACCAGCAGGTTGGTGCCGTCGATGATCTCGCGCTTGAGCGGACTGGCGTCATACAGCGCCGGAAGCGGCTTGACCGGCCGCAGGTTGGCGAACAGGCCCAGACCCTTGCGCAGGCCCAGCAGGCCCTGCTCCGGGCGCGGCCTGGCGGGGTCGGTGGTGTCCCACTTGGGTCCGCCGACCGCGGCCAGCAGCACGGCGTCGGCGCTGCGGCAAGCGGCCAATGTCTCATCGGTCAGAGCGCTGCCGTGGGCGTCGATCGAAGCGCCACCGAACCGGTGCTCCTCGTACTCGAGCTGTCCCGGGACGACCGCATCGAGGATCTGGACGGCCGGGACGATGATCTCGGGTCCGATTCCGTCCCCGGGCAGGAGGATTAGCTTGGCCGACATGGGCGCGGACGCTACCTGATCAGGCCCGCCGGGCGACCATGTTCAACCGCACGTACCCGAGCACCAGCGGCGTGCCAACGCATTCCAGCATGCGGTCCACGAACGGCCCGCGCAGGTCCTCGGGGAGCGGGTCGAGGTGGCGGACCAGGCACACCGTCTCGACAAAGCTGCGGGGCTCGGCCAGCCGGGTCGGCTTGTCCTCGAGCCAGCAGTTGACCTCCTCGAACCCCGCTCGCCACAGGCGCTCGGCGGTCTCCTCGGCGGTGGCGTAGTTCCACGGGCGCCGCCAGTCGGCGAAGTAAGGTGCAAAGGGCTCCTCGCCCGCCACCTGATCGGCGGTCTCGCGGAAAGCGTCGATGTTGCCGCGCCCGCCGCACTGGGCCACCAGGCGCGCCCCGGGCTTCATGTTGCGATGCAGCGCGGCGAACAGCGCGTCGTGGTCGGGGATCCAGTGAAAGGTGGCGTTTGAGAACACCACGTCGACCGGCTCGGGCAGGGCCAGCTCGACCAGGTCCTGGCACATGACCACCGCTCGGTCGCCGAGTGCCGCCTGGGTGTGGCTGGCCATCGACGGAGCCGCGTCGACCGCGTACACCGTCCCGTTGGGAACGCGATCGGCCAGCTCGGCGGTGATCTTGCCCGAGCCACAGCCGGCGTCCAGGACCACCTCGTCGCCGCTCAGAGCGAGGCGCTCGAGCTGCTCGGCGGCCCACGCCTGCTGGGGGGCCGAGATCCGGTCATAGGTGCCGGCGTCCCAGTCCCGCGCTGTCATAGCGCGGTGGTCACAGGGCCTTGGCGCTCACGCCGGCCCTCGTAGGCCGCGATCTCCTCGCTGTCCTCCGCGAGGGTCGCGGCGATGTCGTCGAGCCCGCTGAGCAGGCGGTGCCTGATCTCGGGGTTGATCTCGAACCGCGCCGTACCTCCGGGCCAGCGGACCTCCTGGGCGGCGAGATCGACCTGGGCCTCCCCCGCCTCGGCGATCGACGCGCACTCCTCCGGCGTCAGCTCCACCGGAAGCAGGCCGCTCTTGGTGCAGTTCGAGCGGAAGATGTCGGCAAAGCTCGGCGCGATGATCACCTCGAAGCCATAGTCCTCGAGGGCCCAGGCGGCGTGCTCACGGCTCGATCCGCAGCCGAAATTGCGACCCGCCACCAGGATCGGATTGGCGGGCAGATCCCACCCCGGCTCACGAACCCAGTCAAAGAAGAGAAACTCCCCGAACCCCGTCCGGGCGATCCGCTTGAGGAACTGCTTGGGGATGATCTGGTCGGTGTCGACGTCGTCGCGGTTGAGCACCGAGACCTTGCCGGTGATGGTTTCGATCGCTTTCATCGGCTACTCCCAGGTCCGGATGTCGACAAAGTGGCCTTCGATCGCCGCCGCCGCCGCCATCTGCGGCGACACGAGGTGTGACCGCGCGCCGCGTCCCTGGCGCCCTTCGAAGTTGCGGTTCGAGGTCGAGGCGACGCGCTCGCCCGGAGCCGCGACGTCGGGGTTCATCCCCAGGCACATCGAGCATCCGGCGTCACGCCAGTCAAAGCCGGCGCGTCTGAACACCTCGTCCAGACCTTCACGCTCAGCCTGGAGCTTGACCTGCTGGGACCCCGGCACGACCATCGCATAGACATCGCTGGCCACCTTGCGCGATCCCACCACCTCCGCGGCGGCGCGCAGGTCGCCGATCCGCGAGTTGGTGCACGAGCCGATGAACACCCGATCGAGCTTGATCTCGCTGATCGGGATGCCGGCCTGCAGCCCCATGTAATCCAGCGCCCGCTCGTCCTGCTCGGACGCGGGCTCGGGAACCGCGTCGGTGACCCCGACCACCATCCCGGGCGTCGTGCCCCAGGTGACCATCGGGCTCAACGCTCCCGCGTCCACCACCACCTCGCGGTCAAACGAGGCCCCTTCGTCGCTGTGCAGCGAACGCCACTCATCCGGCAGTGCCGCCGGCGCGCCGGGCCGTCCCAGAACCCATTCGAAGGTGGTCTGGTCAGGCGCCACCATCCCGGCCCGGCCCCCCGCCTCGATGGTCATGTTGCAGACGGTCATCCGCCCCTCCATGGTCAGCGACTGGATCGCCGGGCCGGCGAACTCGACGACATGGCCAACCGCGCCGGCCACCCCGATCTGCCCGATCGTGGCCAGGATCAGATCCTTGGCCGTGACGCCGAAGCCGAGCTCGCCCTGATACCGGATCTGCATCGACTTGGGCTTGGCCTGGACCAGACACTGCGTGGCCAGCACGTGCTCGACCTCGCTGGTTCCGATCCCGAAGGCCAGCGCGCCGAAGGCGCCGTGGGTGGCGGTATGCGAGTCGCCGCAGACGATCGTCATTCCCGGCTGGGTGACGCCCAGTTCCGGACCGATCACGTGGACGATGCCCTGATGGGCGGACCCCAGTGAGTACAGCGGGACCCCGAACTCAGCGCAGTTTTGCTCGAGCGTCTGCACCTGAACCCGGGAGAGCTCATCCCGGATCTGGGCCACCACGCTGGTCCCGTCGGTGGGGACGTTGTGGTCGACGGTGGCCAGGGTGCGATCGGGCCGGCGAACCTTGCGGCCGGCCAGCCGCAGCCCCTCGAAGGCCTGCGGGCTGGTGACCTCGTGAACGAGGTGCAGGTCGATGTAGAGGAGGCCCTGGGACACCTCGTGGGCTTGCCAGATCTTGTCGAACAGGCTCTGCGGCATCGTTGATCGTCAGCTCCTTCGCAGGCCGGCACTCAGCACAGCGAGCAGCACGGCTTCGGCGTTTCCGGGGTTCTCGAAGTGGTGGGGAAGGTCGGCGTCAAACGTCACGCTGTCGCCGGCGGCGAGCTCATGGCGCGCGCCGTCGCAGTGCAGCACGACCGTGCCCGACTGCACCAGCGCGGTCTCGCGGCTGCCGGGCTCGTGCCGCGGAGGGTCGCCGGGACCGCCGGTGACCGCGCCCGGGGCCAGCTTGTGCAGCGACAGCTCGGCGCGCTGGCCCGGCAGCGGCGGAGTGAGGATCTCGTAGCTGTGACCCTCGACCCGGGTCGGACCCTGGCGGCGGTGGCTGCGTCGCACCACACTGATCGCACCCTCCTCGTCGAGGCGGAGCAGCTGCGACAGCCGGAGGTCGAGGCCGTGGGCAATCCGAGCGGCCACGGCCAGGGTCGGGCTGGTCTCGCCCCGCTCCACCTGCGACAGCATCGGCGCGCTGACGCCGGAGCGCTCGGCGAGATCGCGCAGCGACAGGTCCATGGCATCCCGCAGGGCACGAACTCGGGCCCCCAGCTCAGCCGGCGTCGTGGTGTGCTCGGCAACCGCCATACAAATGTACGTTATCACGTACAGACGAGCGCCTCGGCCCGAGTGGGCGGTCGGCCCGCCCCGTCGGCGCCAAGCTAGCCTGACGGCAATGCGATCGCGTCCCGACGTCCTGGTGCTCGGCGGCGGCGGCGTACTCGGCGAGGCCTGGATGATGGGTGTGCTGGCGGGCATCGAGGACGCCACCGGCTTTGACCTGCGCGACTGCGAGTCGTTCGTCGGTACCTCGGCCGGATCGATCGTGGCCGCTCACCTGGTCTCCGGTCGCTCCCCCCGGCGTCCTTCCTCGGTCGGCACCGAGGTCGCCGTGGGCGGCCCCCAGCCCACCCGGGGGCTGGCCGTGGCCGCCCTGTCGGCGGCGAGGCGCGCGGGATCGTTCGCGATCGCGGCCAGCTCGGCATTCGCGCCCCTGGCCCTCGGGGTCGCCGCCCCGGGCGGTGCGTTGGTGCGCTCGATGCTGCTGCGGGGTCTCCCCCGCCCTCCCGAGACGCTGGCTCGGCTGCGGGCCCAGGTCGAGCAGTCGGCGGCTCGCTTCGACGGACGGCTGCGGGTGACGGCGGTGGACCGTGGCTCGGGCCGCCGGGTGGTGTTCGGCAGCCCCGGGGCGCCGCCGGCGACTGTCGCCGAGGCGGTCGAGGCCTCCTGCACGGTGCCGTGGCTGTTTGCCCCGGTCCGGATCGCCGGCCGCGAGTACGTGGACGGCGGCGTTTGGAGTCCCACGAACCTCGATGCGGCGCCGGCCGGCCGCGACACGCACGTGCTGTGCCTGAACCCCACCGCCAGCCTGTCCACCACCCACACGCTGCTGACCGTGATGCGCAACGTGGCCCGCTCGGCAGTGTCGATCGAGAGCCTGGCCCTGCGGCGGCGCGGCGCTGCCGTCCTGACCGTGGCCCCCAATGCCGAGTGCGCGGCGGCGATGGGCTCGAACTTCATGGCCGAGGAACCGCGCACTCGGGTCCTGTCGGCCGGCTACCGGCAGGGGCTGCTGGTGGCCGCCGACGAGCGGCGCTTCAAAGCCGCCGACTGATGGAGTTGACCAAGCCCCGGGCTACGGGGTTCTGACCGCCTCGGCCTCCTCGACCACGGCCGCGGCGGGGCCCTCGAGGACGGCCTGGCGGCGGACCGCGTTGGAGAGGGCCCGAACATAGGCTCGCGCACCGGCCTCGAGGATGTCGGTCGAGACACCCTGGCCCGAGCCGGTCACGCCCTCCACCTCCACCACCACCGAGGTGTCGCCAAGCGCGTCCTGACCTCCGGTCACGGCATCGACCCGGAACTCGCGCAGGCGCGCGTCGACGCCGGTGGCGACGTTGATGGCATGGAAGATGGCGTCAACCGGACCGTCGCCGGTGAACGAGCCGATCAGCTCGTCGCCGTCTGGCCCGCGCACGCTCACCCGGGCGTGCGGAGGGCGCCGGGTCGACGCCTCGACGTCGAACCACTCAAGGCTGTACCCGGCTATCTCCTGGCGCAGCTCGTCGGTGACCAGCGCCTCGAGATCCATCGCCGTGACCTGCTTCTTCTTGTCGGCGATCTCCTTGAAGCGCTTGAACGCCGTGACCAGGGCCTGGCCGGTCAGCTCAAAGCCCAGCTCGGCCAGCGCCTGTTGCAGGGCGTGACGTCCCGAGTGCTTGCCCAGGACGATCGAGTTGGCGTCCAGCCCGACCGTGGTGGCGTCCATGATCTCGTACGTCGTGCGCTCCTTGAGGACGCCGTCCTGGTGGATCCCCGACTCGTGCGCGAAGGCATTGCGGCCGACGATCGCCTTGTTGGGCTGTACCGGGTACCCGGTCAGCCGGGAGACCATCCGGGAGCTGCGGGCGATCTCGCGCGTGACGGCGCCGGTGTGCAGGCCCAGCTCGTCAGCGCGCGTGTGCAGCAGCATCACGATCTCCTCGAGCGACGCGTTGCCGGCCCGCTCGCCGATCCCGTTGATCGCGCACTCCACCTGTCGCGCGCCGGCCTGCAGCCCGGCGAGCGAGTTGGCCACCCCCAGCCCCAGGTCGTCATGACAGTGCACCGAGAGGACGACGCCCCGCAGGTCGGGGACGAGCTCGTAGAGCCGGCCCAGATAGGTCGCGTACTCCTCGGGGACGGCGTAGCCGACGGTGTCGGGGATGTTGATCGTGGTCGCGCCCTCGTCGAGCGCGATCTGACACACCTCGGCGGTGAACTCGAGCTCGGCCCGGGTGGCGTCCATGGGTGAGAACTCGACGTCGTCGAGGTACTGCTTGGCGTGCGCTACGGCGGCGCGGGCCTGTCCCTTGACGTCCTCCCGCGTGGTCTGCAGCTGGTGGCGAATGTGGATGTCCGAGGTCGAGATGAAGGTGTGGATCCGCGGTCGCTCGGCGTCCTTGACGGCGTTGAACGCGGCGTCGATGTCGGCGACGTGAGTCCGGGCCAGGCCGGCTATCACCGGGGGCACGGGGGTCCCGAAATCCGATCTGGAGATCGCCTGCACGGCCTCGAAGTCCCCCGGTGAGGTGATCGGAAAGCCCGCCTCGATCACGTCAACCCCCAGCCGGGCGAGCTGTCCGGCGATCTCCAGCTTCTCCTGCGTGTTCAGCGAGATGCCGGGCGACTGCTCCCCGTCACGCAGCGTGGTGTCGAAGATCAGTACTCGACCTGGATCGTCTGGCTTGGTCATGGCGCTTCTCCTGTTGGGACTCGAACTTGGCTTCTTCTCGGTGCTGGTTCGCGGCTACGTGCGGCCGCCGGCGCGCTATTCCCCCCGAGGGGGGAGGAGAAGAAGGGCAAGCTCGAGGCGAAGTGCCATCTGCGGGCAACATAGCAACTCGCCCCCGCCCGGCCGGCTCAGTCGCTGTACAGAGCCTCGATCTCGGCGGCGTACTTGGCCGCGATCGGCGTGCGCTTGAGCTTCATCGTCGGTGTCAGCTCGTCGCCGCCCGGCCCCCAGTCGCCGCCCAGCACCTTGAAGCGCTTGATCTGCTCGACCCGGCTGAGGTGGGAGTTGGCGCGCTGCACCCCGGCGTCGACCTCCCCGAGCACCGTCGGGTGCTCAGCCAGGTGACCTGCGGTCACGCCGTGGTGGGCCGCGAATGCCGCTGCCGCGTCGGGATCGAGCACGATCAGGGCGACGTTGTAGGGCCGCCGGTCACCGATCGCCATCGCTTGGCCGATCAGGGGCGAGCCCTGCTTGAGCTGCTGCTCGATGTTGGCCGGCGACATGTTCTTGCCCGCTGCATTGATGATCAGCTCCTTCTTGCGATCGACGATCCACAGGTACCCGTCCTCGTCGATGCGCCCGATGTCGCCGGTGTGCAGCCATCCCTCGCCGTCGATCGCCTCGGCCGTCTTCTCAGGCAGGTTCCGGTAGCCGGCCATCACGATCGGGCCGCGCGCGTAGAGCTCGCCGTCGGGGGCGATCCTCAGCTCGACCCCGGGCAGTGGCTTGCCGACGCTGCCGAAGCGCAGCCCGTCCTTTGGCACCACGGTGGCGATCGATGACAGCTCCGACATCCCCCACACCTCGCAGATCGGGATGCCGATCGCGGCGAAGAACTCAAACAGCTCGAGCGGCGCCGGGGCGGCCCCGATCACGTACGCCTCGCAGCGGTCAAAGCCCAGCCCCCCGCGGATCTTGGCGAAGATCTCCCGGTCGGCCTGGGCCCAGCCTTCGGCCAGCTCGGCGCAGACCGGCTCCCCGGCCTGCTCGGCCCGCACCTTGCGCAGGCCCAGCTCGAGCGCCTGTTGGACTGCGGCCCGCCTGACCTCGTCGGGCTCGGCGGCGAACTTGGCCTCCAGGGCCGCCTTGAGCTTCTCCCAGATGCGCGGGACGCTCCCGAACAGGGTCGGTCTCGCGTCGACCACGTGTGCGAATACCTGGGTCGGCTCCGGACACGTGGTGACCGTGAAGCCCCAGATCATCTGGCCGTAGTGGACCAGCCCCCGGTCGGCGATGTGCGCGACCGGCAAAAAGGAAACCGTCGAGCCTTCGCTGGAGCGCCACAGTCCCGCCGCCTGCAGCCCCTGGCATTCGGCCAGCTCGTTGGCATGGGTGAGCTGGACTCCCTTGGGCGGTCCGGTGGTGCCCGACGTGTAGATCAGGGTCAGCACGTCCTCGGGGCTGACCGCGCGCCAGGCGGCGTCGAAATCGAACTCGGCCGCCGCGCCGCGCCGGGCCAGGTCGGCCAGGGTGATGGCGCCCTCAGGCTCTCCGTCGACCACGATCAGATGCGCGACCTCCTCGGCCGTCTCCCTGGCGCCCTGCATCCGGTCCACGAAGGCCGTCTCGACGATCACCACGCGGCACCCGGCGTTGTCGAGCAGGTAGGCGATCTGCTCCACCGAGGACGTGTTGTAGATCGAGAACGGACACGCGCCGAGGTGCATCGCCGCCGTATCGAGCAGGTGAAACTCGGGCCGGTTGGTGAGCATGAAGCCAACGGCGTCGCCGCGGCGCACCCCCAGCGCGTGGAGCCCCGCCGCCAGCGACCGCACCTGCTCGCGGTACTGCGCGAAGGTGATCGTGACGCCGTCGTTGATGGTGCGCAGCGCCACCTGGTCGGCGCGAGCCGCGGCGGTGAGCGCAAACGCCTCACACATCGTCGCGGCCCGCAGCGCGGCCGGTCGATCCTCCGCCTGGGCCGCGGGGACCCGCAGCGCGCTCTCCATGGCCGACAGGTCTACCACTCGGCGCTGCCGGCGGCTAGGGGCCGCGCTCTAGAGCGGAACCGTCTCGCCGGCGAAGAACCCGTCGCTGGATGCGATCTGCTCGACGACCTCGTCCGGGACGGGCGCCGAAGTCGTGATCGCCATCGCGGCCAGATGACCCTCGGAGTTCTGGCGCTCGTCGGGCAGCCGCCCCACGGCGGCCGAGATGATGTTGACGCCGTGGCGGCCGAAGATCGTCCCGGCGCGGCCGAGCATCCCGGGCTGGTCGCGGTAGCGAAACAGCGTTATGTGCTCCTCGAGCTGGACGTCGAAGCGCTGGCCCCAGGCCTCGATCAGGTGGGGCCGGTTGCGGCGGCCCAGCAGCGTCCCGGCAACCCGGACCGCGGTCTCGCCCGCGGTCACCTCGACCCGGACGAAGTCGTTGTAGTCCCGCGCGACGCTGTGCTTAGTCTCGACCACCCGAATCCCGCGTTCCTCGGCCAGCGCCGTGGCGTTGACGGAGTTTACGTCCTCCTCGGTGTGCTCGCCGAGGACGCCGAGCAGCGCCTCGATCGCCAGCAGCCGGGTGTCGCGTTCGGCCAGCCGGCCGAAGAAGTCGCTCTGAACGCGATCGACCGACCCGCCCCCGGCCAGGGCCAGCGTCCGGGCGATCCGTCCCAACGACCGGCACAGCGGAAGGTAGGGTCCCAGCACCTCCATGTCCTCGGCCGGGATCGCCGGCACGTTGACGGCGCTCGAGACGACGCCGCCGGTCAGCGCCGCGATCACCTGCTCGGCGGCCTGGTAGCCGGCCCGGTCGGTGGCCTCCGCGGTCGAGGCCCCGAGGTGTGGGGTCACGATCACGTTGGGATAGCCGAACAGTGGATGCTCGGTCACCGGCTCGTGGCGAAACACGTCCAGCGCGGCGCCGGCGACCTTGCCGGAGTCAAGCGCGGCCTTCAGGTCCTCGTCGACGACCAGCGGTCCCCGGGCCACGTTGAGCACTCGGACGCCGTCCTTGCATTGGGCCAGCGCCTCGGCGTTCAGCCAGCCCACCGTGTCCGGGGTGTTGGGCAGGTGAAGGGTGAGGAAGTCAGCTGCGGCGTAGACCTGCTCGGGTGAGTCGGCCTTCTCGACGCCGAGCTCGCGGTAGCGCTCGGCGCCGACATAGGGGTCCAGCGCGATCACTCTCATGTTGAAGCCGCGAGCCCGCTGGGCGACGAGCTGCCCGATGCGGCCGAAGCCGAGGATTCCCAGCGTCTTCTCGTACAGCTCCACGCCTGAGAACCGGGACCGCTCCCAGGCGCCGCCGGTGAGCGAGGCGTGCGCCTGGGGCACGTTGCGGGCCAGCGCCAGCAGCAGCGCCATGGTGTGCTCGGCGGCGGTGATGACGTTGGACTGCGGCGCGTTGGCGACCACGATGCCGCGCTTGGTCGCCGCAGCGACGTCGACGTTGTCGACGCCGACGCCGGCGCGGCCGACGGCGCGCAACCGAGTCGCCCGGTCCAGCAGGGCGCGATCGAGCCGGGTCGCCGAGCGGATCAGGATCCCGTCGTAGTCACCGATCCGCGTGCTCAGCTCCTCGTCGGTCCATCCGGCCGCCACGTCGACGTCGAAATGCTCGCGCAGCAGGTCGACGCCGCGATCGCCGATCTTCTCGGCCACCAGCACCTTGGTCTCGCTCATGACCGCTCCAGGACCCAGTCGATGCAGGCCGTCAGCGCCTGCACGTCCTCCGGCGGCGTGGCCGGGAACATGGCGATCCGCAGCTGGTTGCGGCCGAGCTTGCGGTATGGCTCGACGTCGACGATCCCATTGGCCCGCAGCGTCGCGGCGAGCTCGGCGGCGTCGACTGTCTGATCGAAGTCGATCGTGCCCACCACCGGCGAACGCCTGGCCGGATCGGAGACGAACGGCCGAGCGTCGCTTCGGGTCTGCGCCCATCCGTAGAGATGCGAGCTGGAGGTTCGGCAGCGAGCGACCATCGCCTCGAGGCCGCCCCGCTCGAGCATCCACTGCAGCTGATCGGCGAGCAGCCACAGGGTGGCGATCGCGGGCGTGTTGTAGGTCTGGTCCTTGCGGGAGTTCTCAAGCGCCGTGCTCAGCGAAAGGAAGTCCGGGATCCAGCGGCCGCCCGGCCGCTCGGCCTCGATCTCCTCGATCCGCGCGATCGCGGCCGGGCTGACTGCGGCCAGCCACAGTCCCCCGTCGGAGGCAAACGCCTTCTGCGGCGCGAAGTAGTAGGCGTCAGCCTGGTTGAGGTCCACCGGCAGGGCGCCGGCGGCCGAGGTGGCGTCGATCAGAACCAGCCGGCCGGCCGAGCCGGGCGGGCGCGTAACCGGCACCATCACCCCCGTGGAGGTCTCGTTCTGCGCCCAGGCCAGCACGTCGGCGTGCGGGTCTGACACCGGGTCCGGAGCGTCCCCGGCGGGGGCCTCGATCACCACAGGCTCGGCGAGGAACGGGGCCCCGCGCGTGCAGGCGGCGAACTTGGCCGAGAATTCTCCAAACGTCAGGTGCAGGGCGCGTTCCCGGACCAGGCAGACGGTGGCGGCGTCCCAGAACGCGGTCGTTCCGCCGTTGCCGAGCACGATCTCGTAGCCGTCGGGCAGCGCGAACAGCTCCTCGAGCTGCTCCCGAACCTGCGCCACCAGCTGCTTGACCGGCTTCTGGCGGTGCGACGTGCCCATCACCTGCGCGCCCTCGGCCGCCAGCTTTTCCAGCTGCCGGGGCCAGATCCGAGACGGTCCGGAGCCGAAGCGCCCGTCGGCGGGCTTGAGCGCGTCGGGTATCTGCAGCGCGGTTGAAGTCTGGGTCATGCGTGCTCCTCGAAGGTAGCGATCTGCGGACATGCCCAGGCGCGCGGCTTTTCTCGACGCCGCCGCTCCCCGGTGGTCTGATCCACCCGCTCACGCCAGTCACGACGGCGGCGTGAATTGTAGGGACCGGCGCTACTCCTGGAAGTCGGTGTCGATCCAGTCCATCTGGGCCCGCAGCTCCTTGCCGATGACCTCGACCTGGTGGCCGGCCTGCTCGGATCGCATCCGCTTGAAGTTCTCCTGGCCGGCCCGGTTCTCGGCGATCCATTCGCGCGCGAAAGACCCATCCTGGATGTCGGCCAGCACCTGCTTCATCGCGTTTCGGGTCTCCTCGCCGATGATCCGCTGACCGCGGGTCATGTCGCCGTACTCAGCCGTGTTGGAGATCGAGTACCGCATCCCCGAGATTCCCTTCTCGTACATCAGGTCGACGATCAGCTTGAGCTCGTGCAGGACCTCGAAGTAGGCTAGACGCGGGTCATAGCCGGCTCCGGTCAAGGTCTCGTATCCCGCCCGCACCAGCTCGGTGACGCCGCCACAGAGCACCGCCTGCTCGCCGAACAGGTCGGTCTCGGTTTCGTCCTTGAAGGTGGTCTCGATCACGCCGCCCCGGGTGCCGCCGATCCCCTTGGCATAGGCCAGGGCCACGGCCAGCGCGTCGCCGGAGGCATTCTGGTCCACCGCCACCAGGCACGGGACGCCGGAGCCTTCCAGGTACTGGCGGCGGACCAGGTGGCCGGGGCCCTTGGGCGCCACCAGTGCCACATCGACGTCCGGCGGGGGCACGATCTGCTCGTAGTGGATCGAGAACCCGTGGCCGAACATCAGCATGTTGCCGGCAGCGATCCCGTCCTTGAGGCCGCCATCCCAGATCTGCCCGTGGAGCTCGTCGGGGGCCAGCACCATCACGATGTCGCCTTCGCTGGCGGCGTCGGCGGGCTCGACGACCCTGAGGCCGTGAGCGGTGGCCTTCTCGACGCTGCTCGAGCTCGGCCGCAGCCCGACCACCACCGAGACGCCGGAGTCCTTGAGGTTGAGCGCGTGGGCGTGGCCCTGGGAGCCGTAGCCGATGATCGCGACGGTCTTGCCGTCGAGCTTGTTGAGGTCAGCGTCGTCGTCGTAGTACATGGGCGGTGAGCCTACAAGGCCGCTGGTGCGGGCTTGGCTGCGCCTGTCTCGGTCCGTCCCGGCGCCCCTAGGGACCGCCGAATCTCTGTCGCAGCGCCATCACGTTGTCGACGTACTTCTGTGTGTCGGAGTACATGCCGTGGGCGCGGACTGATCCCAGCCCCTGGTAGTAGCCGGCCGCGGCCAGCGACGGGTCTCCGCCGGTCCGGTCCAGCAACGAGCGCAGGTACAGAACGCCACCGCGGATGTTGTCCTGAGCCGAATCGGGAGACAGTGGCGGTGGAGTGGCCAAGGCAGAGTCGATGTAGTCCCAGGTGCCGGGCTCGATCTGCATCACGCCGGTGGCTCCGGTGCTCGAGACGAGGTCGTTGTTGAAGCCGCTCTCCTGGTTGGCGATCGCCTCGGCCAGCGACGGCGAGACGCCGTTGGCCGCCGCCACGTCGCCGACGTCGGACGGGCTCACGCTCTCAGCTGTTGGCTGGGGCCCGCCGCCGGAAGCGCTCGTCTGCGAAGAACCCGAACCCGAAGAGGTGTCGGACACCGCCTCGGTGGCGGAGCTCGAGTCCGAGCTCTGACCCGAGACGCTCAGCTGCGTTCCCGCCGGCAGGGTCTCGCCCGGGTCAAGGCCGTTCGCGGCCGCCAGCTGGTCGACGGTGGTTCCGTTCTGGGCGGCGATCGCCGACAGGGTGTCGCCCGGCTGCACCGTGTAGCCCCCGCCGCCGCCGCTGCCGCTCCCACCGCCGCTTTCCGGCGAGGACCCGGAAACCGCGCCTGAGTCCGACGACGATCCAGAGGACTCGGCGGACCCAGCCGATCCCGAATCGCCACCTTCCGGGGGCGGAATCTGCAGCGTGGACCCGGCGACCAGCTGGGCACCGGCCGAGATCCCGTTGGCCGCGGCCAGTTCGGACACCGACAGGCCGTCGGCGGCGGCCACCGACGACAGCGACTCGCCCGCCGCGACGACGTGGCCGAAGTCAGCCGACGCCGAGGCCGGAACGACCAGGGCGGCGAGAACGGTAAGAAAGAGCAGTTTTGGTGAGCGCATGGGGCAGAGTGTTCACCGCCACCAGCGTCAGGAAAACCCCTGCAATCACGGTTTCACCAGGCAAGATCGCGCCCAGGCCAACATTCGGCGAAGGGCTCTCTCAGGCCGACCCGACGGCGACCAGCGAGCGGCCCGGCAAGACCACCGACCCGTCGTCGGCGGTGTACTCCGCGGCTGAGGCTTCGATGCGATCCTGCACCGCCGCCCTGTCGGACTCCGAGAGCTCCCGCACGGTCGCGCCGAACAGCGGCGATATCTCCGTGGTGTCCTGGATGAACTGCTCGAGGCGCTCATAACGGCGCTCCACTCCGACTGCCAGCACGCTCACCTCGACGAACCCGGCTCCCTGGAGCAGCTCCTGAATCTTCTCCGCCGGCGCCAGGGCGAACATCCCCGGAGCCTCGGGATCCGGCGGCTCGGCGTGTCCGAGCTCGATCAGCGCCCGCGATGGGATCGTCGCCCAGGGGTTACGGTCGGGCACGTCCCAGACGGCGAACGCCGCTCGCCCGCCGGGCCGCAGGACCCGCCTGACCTCACGCGCCGCAGCCTCGGGGTCGACGATCAGCATGATCCCCCAGCGGCACAAGGCGGCGTCGACGCTGGCCGTCTCCAGGTCGATCCACTCCAGGTCGATCAGCTTGAATTCGACGCTGCTCTCGATCCCGGCCTTCCGGGCCCGCGAGCGCGCGATCTCCAGCATCGCCTCCGCGCCATCGCTTGACACCAGCGTGCCTCCGGGCTGCACGAGCTCCAGGGCCATGAATCCGGTGTCGCCGGGCCCGGCCGCCAACTCCAGCACCCGCTGACCCGGCTGCAGTGCCAGCCGGTCGATCATGGCCGCCGAGACGGGCATCCCCCACTTGCGCACGAAGTCGGCGTGCTTGCCCCACCCCGCCGCCGCTCGCTCCCACGCCTCCCGGCTGTTGGCGCGCTGTTCGTCGGGATCTACCGGGCTCACCGGCCACAGCCTAACCGGCCGCCGGCCCCCGACCAGCTCCGGGCGATGGCGGCTCGGAGCGCCGTTGGGTGAGCTCGCCGAACGCGCTCTCGATCTGGGCGCTCATCCGCTGACCGAAGATCGCCAGCAGTGCTTCGGTGGCCAGCGGGCGCAGGCGATCGATCGACTCCTCGACCTCGGACCACCGCTCGACCGGCATTCCCGCGCGCTGAAACGGCTCCCACACCTCACGCATGAACAGCCCCACGAACGCAGCCGAGACGGCATCGCAGTTGCGCTCGATCTCCTCGAACACGGCCAGTGCGCCGTCGAGCGACACACCGCGCTGCACGACCCTCTCGGCCACCGACAGCAGCGATGGGCTTGGGACCTGGTAGCTGTCCTCGCCGACCCTCACCAGCACGCCGAGCCGCTCGGCCCGCTGCAGCACCCGCGGCGCCTGGTCGGAGCCGACGCGGAAGCGGCGGCCGAGCTCGGCGACGGTGAGCGTCTGCGGGGGCTCGCCACTCGCCTGCTCGGCCAGGGCGTGGCGAAAATGCTCGAGGCGCTGAGCGGTGCCGTCGGTGTCGTCGAGCAGGCGCTTGATCCCGGCCAGGTTGAAGCCGTCGTCCTGGAGGTCGCGGATCAGCTTCAGCTGCGCGACGTGCTCGGGGCCGTAGTAGCCGACCCGGAGGCGCACCTCGGGCGCCGCCAGGAGCCCGCGCGCCTGGTGGGCGCGGATGTTGCGCACGGTCATCCCGGACGCGGCCGCGAGCTGCTCGATCGTCATGTCTGCCGCCGGCACGGCCCCGATCATACGCTTGATCACTGCGAACGATGTCACGTCGATCGATGTGACATGGTCGCGGCGTATCGACCCTCAGAGGACCAGCAGCGCCGCGCTGCCCCCCGGCAGCGTGACCACGTACCCGCCGGAGCTGGGCTTGACCACCGACACCGTCCGCGGCCCGGCGAGCTGTCCGCTGGCGGTCTGGCCGCCGAAGCTCTGACCCCCCAGCGTCACACCCGAGGCGGAGCGCAGGTTCGGCGCCTGCAGGCGCTCGAGCAGCCCCGGCCCGTGGCCGCCCGGGATGCGGACCTTTACGTCTCGCGCCGGTGCGCGGCGGTTGGTCAACACCACCCGGACGTGCCCGTCGGCAGCGCGCGTGGCCCACACCGTGACCCCGGGCAGCGCCGGGCCGCCGATCCGCACCAGCCGCGATCCGGCCGGCGCCGCCTGGGCGAACATCATCATCCCGTAGTACTCGGGATGGACCGTCGCCTGCCCGGTGCCGTTGACCTGGCCTGCCCCGATGACCTCGTTGATCGTGTTCGGGACCGTGTGGATGTTCACCCCGGCCACCCCGGTCTGCGCCAGGTGGCGCAGAGCGTCGAGCACCCACAGCGCGGAGGCGAACGAGTCACTCACGCCGCGAACGCCGCCGCACGAGATCCCGTTGAGCTCGTCGATCCGCACGGCCAGCCGGTGGCGCCGCGCCACCGCCACGTAGTGAGCGAGGCTGGCGGCCAGACCCGCCGAGGCGGCCGGGGCGAGCAGCTGGTTGGTCGAGGGGTGACTGGAGGAACTGCAGTGCTTGAGCGGATAGGCGTGCAGGGTGACCAGGCGGACCCGCGGCTCGCTGGCCAGAAATGACCCCAACTGCGCGTTCCAGACCACCGAGCCGCTGCTCGGCCCGGCCAGCGCAATCCGCGGCAGGGCAGCCGCGAAGGACGAGAAATCGTGCTTGTAGGCGGCAAAGTCGTACCCGCGGGGGCGGCCCGTCACCGCCAGCCCGGCGGCGTTGCGATACCACCCGAAGCTGCCGTAGAGCTCGGGCTCGTTGCCGACCTCGAAGGCCCTGATCGCCGGGCGCCCGATTGCGCTCACGAACGCCCGGCCTTCGGCGGCGGCGACTCGGCGGCTGTTGGCCTCGAGGTTGACGCCCAGGATCAGCCTCGCCCCCAGCGCCTTGGCCACCGCGCTGGCCACCTTCAGCCACCGCCTGTTGAGGTCGAACTTGACCCCGGGCGGCCGGCGCATGTGGGCGACCGGGTACCACGTCCAGTCGGTCCCGTCGCCGCCGATGCGCAGCACCGGAGTCTGGCCGGGGGCCAGGTTGCGCACCAGCGCCACGAACGCGGCGTTGACGGCCGCGGGATTGCTGCCGGCGTAGGTCTCAAGACCGCGGGGCTCCATCGACAGTCCCACGAACCCGTTCGGGATCGCCGCGCCGACGGTCGCGCGCCCGACCGTGAAGGTCGGCAGCTTACGCCCCGGAGCGGCCAGAGCGAGGCTGATCCCGGCACTGGCGAGAACCACCACCATGGCCGCGGCAACCCATCGGTAGCCGGTACGCCCCCAGATCCTTCTGAGTCGCATGAACATATTCTTACCTCAGTGGCCCGTGCGGGCGCTGGCGCCTATCCGCCCTCGTCGACCTCGCCGAGCTGGCGGCGCAGCAGCTTCCCGGTCGCCCCGCGGGGCAGCGAGTCGACCAGCTCGATGCGCTTGGGGACCTTGAACGGCGCCAGCTGCGCCGCGCAGTGACGGCGCAGCTCCTCGGGCTCGGGAGCCGTCCCAGGGCGCGCCACGACCTTGGCCACCACCGCCTCGCCCCACTCGCGGTCCGGACGTCCCAGGACCGCCGCATCGGCGACCTCCGGATGCGAGAGCAGCGCCGCCTCGACCTCCACCGGCGCCACGTTCTCGCCGCCGCTGACGATCGTGTCCGCCTTTCGCCCGTGGATCGACAGCCGGCCGCGCTCGTCCAGGGCACCGAGATCGCCGGTGTGAAGCCATCCGTCGCCGGCCAGGGCCCCCGCCGCCACCGCCGGGCCGCGGACGAGTACCTCTCCGTCGCCGGCGATCCGCAGCTCGAAGCCGAACAGGGGCCAGCCGTTGGTGGCGATCTGCGAGCAGGCCTCGGTCATCCCGTAGGACGGGGCGACCCGGACGTTGGCGGCGCGGGCCCGCTCCAGCAGGGCGGGCGGTATCGGACCGCCCCCCAACAGCACCCACCGCAGCGCCGGCGGGTCGCGCAGTCCAGCCTCGAGCAGCCGCGAGAGCATCGTCGGCACCAGCGAGACCAGCGTCACCCGTTGCCCGGGGTCGGTCAGCGCCGCCAGCACAGCATCAACCTGAAAGCGCGGGTGCAAGACGACCGTGGTGCCGTAGATGGCGCTGCGAATCTGGATCGAGAGCCCGCCGACATGGGCCAGCGGCATCGGGCACAGCCAGCGCTCGTGGCGATCGAGCCCCAGGGCCAGCGCCGAGCCGATCGCGTTCCACTGCCAGTTGTCGTAGCTGAGCAGCACCTCCTTGGGTCCGGCCGTCGTGCCCGACGTGTACATCACGGTCGCCGTCTCGGCCCCCGCCCCGGCGTGGGGCGCCACCGACGCATCCGGCCCCTCCGGTGCCAGCGGCGCTCCGGCCAGAGGCTCCTTGACCACCAGAGCGGTGCCGGCCACCCGGGAGGCGCGCTCTGACTCGCCCAACCGCAGGTCGATCGGCACCGCGGCGGCTCCGATCAGCAGGCAGCCGTGCAGCGCCACCACCAGTTCCTGGCCCGACAGGGCCAGAGCGACGCGATCGCCGGCCTCCACGCCGAGCTCCCGCAGGCCGCCGGCGGCCCGACTCGCCCGGTCAAATAGCTCCGCATAGCCAACCGCGCCCGCGGGCCCGTCCAGTGCCGCGCGGTCGCCCCGCATCCGCGCCGCCCGGGCCAGCCAGTTCTCCACTGAAACCCGCTAGGGCTCGGTGTGCAGGCGCGCCAGCGGCGGCGAACCGGTCTGGGCCGCCCCAGGGCGACCGCCCGTGCTAACACCGCGCCGCCGGGGACGCCGGATGCGCAGCTCCTGAGCCATGAAGTAGGAGCCGACCACCAGCAGCGCCGCCACGACCTGCGCGACGATCGTCTGGACGTTGGGGAAGATCGAGAACCACAGGCCCATCCACCCCGGCAGCGAGATGTTCAGCGGTGTGGTTCCGAGCCACCCGGCCTGCTGGAACTCCTGGACGCTCTCGCCGACCATCACCAGCAGCACCAGCCCGAGCAGGATCCCGGTCGCCACCAGCATCCGGCGGTAGGGAAGCCGGCGCTGCAGGACAAACGTGGCGTAGCCGATCGCCGCCACCAGCACCAGCCCCATGACGACGCCCTCGAGCACCACGCCGGCCCCGTAGCGCAGCCGGAGGTTCTGCAGGAACAAGACCACCTCGAAGCCCTCGCGGTAGACCGAGGTGAAGCCCAGCAGGGCCAGTCCGAGCAGCGTCCGCTGCGCGCTGACCGAGCCGGCGTCGCCGATCAGCTCCTTGCGGCGCTTGTTGTGGTGGGCGATCCAGCCGGTCCAGTAGACGCGGTGAAAGAACCAGTTCATCACCACCAGCAGGACGACGATGGCCAGCAGCCCAGTGGCCGCCTGGAGCTTCAGACTGCCCGGTCCGACGGCATCGGTGATCGCGATGGCGACGAACCAGGTCACGACGCTGGCGCCCATCGCCACCCCGGCACCGGCGGCGAGCGGCTTGCGATAGCCGCTGTTGGCACCGCGCATGCTGGCGGTCAGCACGGCCAGCACGAGGATCGTCTCAAGCCCCTCGCGCAGGACCAGGATGCCGCTGTCGACCACGACCGCAAAGCGGCTGAGATGGGCACTGGGATCGGTTGGGTCCGGAGTCCCGCCCTTGGCGCTGAGGATCTGCCACAGCAGCAGTCCCACCGCTGCCGTGCCCAGGGTCCACCAGCCCACCCGCTTGAGCCGTTCACCCGCCATTAGGCAACCCTAACACAGATTAGGTGCCCCTAAGTGCCGACACGAGCGTTGATTCGACGCCGCTTGCGTAGAGTCCTCGCTCCCCGACCAGAACAGGAGCAAAGCAGTGAGCATCAGCTGGCAGGCCGCCGGCGACTACACCGACATCCGGTACGAGCTCGGGAGCGGTGACAACGCGGGCATCGCCAAGATCACGATCGACCGGCCCCAGGTTCGCAACGCATTCCGGCCCGAGACGGTGGTCGAGCTCTCCGACGCCTTCGAGCGCGCGCGCGAGGATGAGCAGGTCGGCGTGGTGATCCTGACCGGAGAGGGTCCCGACGCGTTCTGCTCCGGGGGCGACCAGCGGGTGCGCGGCCAGCGCGGCGGCTACGTCAGCGGAGCCGATCCGGCCAACGCCGGCGCCCAGGCGGCGGTGGGCCGCTTTCACGTCACCGACCTGCACGTTCAGATGCGCCGCCTGCCCAAGCCGATCGTGGCCATGGTGGCGGGATACGCGATCGGCGGCGGCCACGTCCTACACGTGGTCTGCGACCTGACGATCGCCGCCGACAACGCTCGCTTCG
>DASXJY010000102.1:0-10682 GCA_036497115.1 Solirubrobacteraceae bacterium | reverse complement strand
ACTGCGGCGGAAGCGGATCCAGAACGATGAGGTTCGATCCGTCCTGGGCCTGCTGGAGGTTCTCGGAGAACAGGCCCCGGGCGGTGATCTGATCAACCAGCCCCGCCTCGGGCGCGTTGGCCATCTCGCCGACGGTCGGCGGGTTGGGCTCCGGGAACGTCGCGCTGAGCGGCTGCTCGAGCAGCGGCTGAACCTCGGGGCGGACGAACAGAACCGCGATGTCGAGCGGCTTGGGGGCCGAATCCGAGGTCGGCAGCTTCTTGCTCAGCCGGCTGGTCTGGGTCGTCTTGCCCGGCGGCAGAATGGCCACCACGTTCTGGACGCCTTGCATGTACTTGAACGTGTACAGCGCGAGCTCCAGCGCCTCGCGGCGCAGCAGCAGCAGGCGGTTGCTCGACGGGGCGCCGACGCCGATCGCGCACGCCTTGCCGCCGATCCCGCACAGGTTGTAGGCGATCGTGCTCCCGGTGAGCAGCGACACCGCGCTCGACGCCGGGCTCGGGCGTACCGCCACCTGTAGGCCGCTGGTGCTGGCGTTGGAGGTGGTTGGATTGGCTCCCGCCTGCTGGGTCGCCGCGGCCGCTGTCGCGCTCTCGAGGTTGACCACGGTCACCACGGCCAGTTGGCTGACCGGGGAGATGCGGTAGAAGGGGGCCACGTAGTCGGCGATGTCCCGCGCCTCCAGGACCCCGCTGTCAGACGGCTTCCAGCTCGACCAGGTCTCAGTGCTGTGGCCCTGGCGCCCCCTCGACGCGAGCGCCACGGTGACCACGATCGCCGCCAGCGCCAGCCCGACCAGGATTGCCGTGGCGGTCCTGAACTTGCTGCTGTGCGGCGAGGCCTGCGAGCCGTCCTTGCGCCGGGCCCGGGCCGATGATTTGGCGCCGCTCACCGCGCCGGGGACGGCATGGTCGTCGGTCGACTGGGCGGGCTGGGGGAGCTCGCTCATACCTTCGGCCAGGTGGTGGGATCCATGAGATCGAGCTTGGGCCGGGCCAGTCCGACGCGGTCCAGGAGCTCGCCGACCTCGTCTCCGTGCAGCTCCTTGCGCTCGATGAGCTCGTCGGCGATTCGCTCCAGCGCGTCGCGGTTGGTCGCCATCAGCGCGTAGGCGGTCACGTAGGCCTGACCGATGATCTGCGCGGCGGCGCGCTTTTTGTCCATGTTGCGAAGGATCGACGCCACCGGGTCCTCGACCAATGGCCCGGCGCCGCCGGCTCGGTTCATGATCGTCGAGCCGATCTTCTCGAGCCGCTCCAGTACCTCGTCGGCGTCCTCGTCGGGCTCCAGATTGCCCGCGATGTGAACCGGATCGGGGCCCATGGCCCACACGCCGACCATTGCCGCGGCGGTGGCGGTGGCGCTGGCCACGTCGCCGCTGACGCCCTGTGAGTTCTCGCCGTAGAAGACGTGCTCGGCGGCCATCGCCCCCAGCGTCATGATCAACCCGCCCATCACCCGGCTGCGGAAGTGCGAGAAGCGCTCGTCCTTCTCCATGCTCTGGTAGTGGCCCAGCGAGCCGCCGCGCTTGCGGATCGACAGGCGGGTGGAGAGGACCTCCTTCTCCAGGTAGATGTGTCCGGCGGCGGCGTGGCCGGCCTCGTGGATGGCGACGGCCCGGGTCTCCTCCTGGATGTACTCGATGTTCTGGGCGGTGCCCGTCTCCACCGTGGTCATCGCCTCGACGATGTCGCGCCAGGCGAACTCCCGGCGGCCCTCGGTGTGCGCGATCGTCAGGGCCATCGAACAGCACTGCTCGATCATCGACGGGGAGTAGCCGTTGGTGATCCGGGCCAGCTCGTCGCGCCGGCGGTCGGTGTCGAGGTCAGGCTCGTGAGCGACCTTGCCCAGGTACAGGTCGAGGATGTCGAGGCGATCGTCCTTGGTCGGGGTGCGGAACCAGATGTGGCGGCCCATCCGGCCCGGCCGGGTCAGGGCCGGGTCGAGCACGGTGATGGGGACGTTGCAGGCGCCGATGAAGTAGATCTGCTCCTGGCGGGGCCGGGGGGGACGGAGCCGCAGTCTGACCTTGCCGATCTTGCTGGGGACGAAGAAAATGGCGTCCAGGAAGGTGTTCAGGCGGTTGGTGAACATCTTGCGCATCAGCGGCGGCTCGTCGATGCCGTCCATCACGACCAGCAGCTGGTTGAGTGCCATGCCGCTTCCGCCGCCGCCCATCCCGAACCCCGGGTAGAAGCGCGACAGCCGCTCGGCGGTGCGCTGGACGAGCGTGGAGTAGCCGGTGCCGGGCGATTCGGCCCGCGCAGCGAACAGCTTCTCGCGCCAGGCCCGGGACTCGATCACCAGGTCGCCGCTGGAGGTGATCGAGCCGTTGGGACCGTAGAAGCAGAAGTCGTGGACCGAGGTGGGGTCGGCTCCGGTGGCTCCGAAGCCGCCCTGCAGCGCCTGGCGGCGCATCCCCACGGCATCGATCTCATCGATGAACACGATGCACTGCCCGCCCCACTTGGCGGCCAGCTTGCGCGCCTTGCGGGCCAGGAACTGGACGGTGATCGCGTCCATCCCGATGAACATGCCGGCAAAGCCCGAACCGGGAATTGTCACGAACGGGCAGTTGAAGTTGGTCGCGATCGCCTTGGAGATCATGGTCTTGCCGGTCCCCGGCGCGCCCAGGAACAGCAGTCCGCGCTCGCGCTTGCCGCCGGCCTTCTCGAACTCCTCGCCGGACTGCCACAGGGTGATCACGCGCGTGATCTCCTCCTTGGCCTCGGCCTGCCCGCGGACGTCGTCGATCTTCACCCCCCAGCTGGCGTCGCCGGGCTCATAGCCGCGGATCTGGCGAACGGCGAAGAACAGAAACGGGCCGAAGAAGATGGCGAAGTTGACGAAGAACAGCAGCGGCAGCTGTATGAAGACCAGCGCCAGCTGCGGCAGCGTGTCAGGCGGAAAGATCTGTCGCAGCCCGTCGAACGGGTTGAAGAAGGGGGCGCTGACACCCGCGAATGCGAACAGCAGCTGACACAGCGCAAGCAGCCCGAATACGATCAGGATGTACACCGGCAGCCGCCTGAATTTGCCCCGCCAGAACCAGTAGCGCCGGCGGGCCACTATGTCCTGCTCCTTGAGGCTGGCGTCGGCGCCGTACAGGCTCGGCGAGGGGATCAGCTTGCGGGCCACGACCTCGACCAGCCCGCGGAAGCTCACTACGGCGATGACCGTCACGAGCAGCGACAGCAGCAACCCCAGGTGGTTGGAGTCGTATAGGAGCAAGAAGAAGGCTGGCGCGGTGAACAGCGCCACCGCCGTGGCCGCTCGTGTCAGCCGGCGCCACTCCTGGGCGAGGGCAGAGCTGTGCTCGTTGATCCGGCCCGCCATACGCGGAGTCTCATCGGCGTACGCCATTGCTCGTGCCAGGGTACAGGGGCCGGGGAGCAGGGTGGCCGGTACGCGCGGGGCCCCACCCGGGCCACGGCGCGCCGCGGGATGCGCGGCGCTACGGTCTCGCTGGCGTGAGCGCCAGTACCACCGACCGCGACGTCGCCGCCCCCGAGGGATCCGATCCGGACGTTCGCCGGCCGCGGCCGGGGGAGGAGCGGATCAGGCCGCTGGTGATCCGCGGGATCGCCTTCGTGGTCGGGGCCGCCAGCCTCGGCGCCGAGATCTCAGCCACTCGCTTGCTGGCCCCCTTCTTCGGCGAGTCCACGATCATCTGGGCCAACACCATCGCCACCGTGCTGGTGGCCCTGTCGGTGGGGTATGCGGTAGGCGGGCGTCTGGCCGACCGACGGGCTGACCTCAAGGGCCTGTGCGCGATCGTGCTGCTCGCGTCGACCCTGCTCGCGCTGGTCCCGTTCGTCGCCAACCCCTTTCTTCGCCTGTCGGTCAAGGCGCTGGGCTCGCTGTCGGTCGGCGGCTTTTTGGGGTCGCTGGCCGCCGTGCTGGTGCTGGTGGCGGTCCCGGTCATGCTGCTCGGCGCGGTGGCTCCGTACGTCAACCGGTTGGCTGTCGGGCGCGTAAGCGACACGGGCACCGTGACCGGCGGCCTGTACGCGATCTCCACCGCTGGCTCGTTGCTCGGGACGTTCCTGGCCGCCCTGTTGCTGATTCCACTGATCGGGACTCACCGGACGTTTCTGGCCTTCGCGCTGGCCCTCGCGCTGGTGTCCGCACCGGGCCTCGGCTCGCGGCGGTTTCTGCTCGTGCCGCTCGCCCTGGCAGCGCTGTTCGCGGTGCCGCCGGCGGCAGTCGGATCCGATACGCCCGGCGCACGCGTGATCTACTCGACCGAGACCCCGTACCAGTACGCGCGAGTGCTCCAGTTTCCCAGCGGCGAGCGCCGCCTTGCGCTCAACGAGGGCGTGGCGATCCACTCGCTCCTCCGGCCTGGGAGCTATCTGACCGGCGGCTACTGGGATGACTTCCTCCTCCTGCCCTTTGCCGATCGGTTCGGCCCGCCACCGCGGATCGCGATCCTGGGAGACGCTGCGGGCACCGTTGCCCGGGCCTACGGCCACTATTTCCCCTCCACCCGGGTTGACGCCGTCGAACTCGACGGTCAGCTCAGCACGATCGGGAGACGCTACTTCGACCTGCGAGGCCCGCGTCTTCATCTGTACACGGCCGACGCCCGGCCGTGGCTGGCCGCCAGCCGGGCCAGATACGACTCGATCTTCGTCGATACCTACCGCCAGCCCTATATCCCGTTCTATCTGGTCACCCGCGAGTTCTTTGCCTCGGTGCGCCAGCATCTGAACCCGGGGGGCACGGTGATCGTCAACGTCGGGCACATACCGGGCTCGAACTCGTTGGAGAAGGTCGTCTCGGAGACCCTGAAGGCGGTCTTCCCGGTGGTCATCCGTGACCCGGTTAGCGCCACCAACTCGCTGGTGATGGGCAGTTCGCGGCCTCTGTCCGCGGCGAGGCTGTCGAGCGACAGTGCCGGTCTCCCGGGCGATCTGCAAGGCCTCGACGCCTCCGTGGCCCAGCGGCTGGGGCCGGCCCTGCGCGGAGGATCGGTCTACACCGACGACCGCGCACCGGTGGAGTGGCTCACCGACCTGTCGATTCTGCGCTACGCGGCGGGGACCCGCTAAGCCGGGCCGAGGTGGGTGACGACCAGGCCGTAGCGCTCGGCCAGCCGCGCCGCCACCAACGAGCGGTGACACGCCGCCGCTGCGCACTCGACGCAGAACAGCGCCGCCGGTCCACCGGAGCGGATCTCGTCGACTAGCGCCCGGAGCGGTGCTCGGTCGAGGATCTGCTCGGTGTAGCGGCTGGCGTACTCCGGCGCCAGCACTTCCCGGGAGCGCTTGCCGACCTTGTTTCGATCGTCCTCGCGGTACTGGAGGTGGCGCAGCTCGGTGGTCGGCGCCAGCTCGAGGTGGTGGCTGTAGGCGATCGAGGCCTCGGCCAGCAGCGCCTGCAGTCGCTGGGCGTTGGCCCACGAGAACTGCGGGCCACGTACGCCGCGGCGCTGGCGCACGTCCACCAGCAGTCTCACGTTCGCGGCGCGGAGCGTCTCGATGAAGGTCTGAGCCGTGAAGCAGTAGACGCCGATCGTGGCGATGGCGGGTGAGCGGCTCGGATCGATGCTCACCGGTCAGACTCCGTGGCGCGTCGCTCAGACTGCGAGTCCCGCCGGCCGTACTCCGGATTACGGCGGGGTTCGGTGCGCTGACGGAGCCTGGCCTCGAGCCGGCGGACGCGCTCGCTGATCGCCGCCAGCTCGTCCACCAGCTCGGCTTCGCCGGCCTCGACGTCCTCGAGGCCCTCCTGGACCTGCTCGGCCTCGGCGTTCAGGAAGCGCTCGGCGACGGCTCCGGTGAGCAGGGCGAAGAACCCGATCCCCATCAGCATGACCGCGCAGGCCACCACCTTGGCGACCGCCGTGCGCGGCACGATGTCGCCATAGCCGACCGTGGTCAGGGTGGTGATCGCCCAGTAGATCGAATTGCCCAGCGACGCGTTCTCGGCGGCTGAGAAAGCCTCCGCGCCTCCGATCACCACCAGCAGGGAAAGCAGGGCCCCGTACCGGATGCCCTGGAGCGAGAACATCTTTCGGATGGCCGGTCCGAGCCGAAACAGACGCAGCACCCGCAGAGCCCCCAGTACCCGCAGCGACTGGATCACATAATCCAGGAATGGCGGGGTCAGCACCACCACCGCCACCTCCAGGGGGTGAGTCCGCAACCAGGCCCAGCGGTTAGGCACCACGATCAGCATCACCACCAGCTCGGCCGCGAACACGCCCCAGGCCAGGGCGTTGGCAACGGCGACGATCGTGCTCCACGGCTGATCGAGCTTGTGCAGGCTGGCGATCAGCAGCGGGATGGTGATCAGACCCGCCACGATCACCGGGACGCTGAATCGCTTCTCCCAGCGCTTGGTGTTGGCGTCCATCGCGTTCCATGTTCGACGTCAGCCGTCGCGGCCCCTACCGCCCGGCCCTCCGGCGATCAGGCCTCGGACCGCCACAGGGCAGTGAGCGGGCCGCCGGGACCGTGGACCGGGTCCGAGCCGGGGAGTGGCACCGCGGCGATGTTCGCCATGACCTCATCGTGCTCACCCGGGTCACCCCGGCGCAGGTCCCAGTCCATTCCCTCGGGATAGGCGCCGACGACCAGCAGGTCGTCGCTGGCGTCGCGCCGGCAATGACCCGTCCCGGCCGGCAGCACCACCACGTCGCCGTGCTGCAGTGTCACGGTCTGCCCGTCGGGGCCGCCCAGCGCGACGCTGGCCTGGCCGGCGACGATCGCCAGCACCTCGTGAGCGGTGGAGTGGAAGTGGTGGAAGGGGTAGATGCCGTTTCGCCACGAGCCCCACCAGCCGTTGCTCGCGAAGGCGGCCTCGGCGCGTCCCGGATCGCCGGCCAGCTCCACTCCGTGGTAGACCAGCACCGGCAGCGGCGAATTGGGGATCGCTCCGTCGGGCTCGAGCGACAGGGTGTGCGGAGCTTGGATCGTCACGTGGCTCGGGCCGGGGCGGTCGGCCGAGTGCTCCTCCCGCGCTGGGGCGGCGGCACCAGGCGGATGCTGAGCGCCAGCAGGACGGCCACCGGGATCATGAACGCACCGATCGAGAGGATCCCCAGCAGCGCCACCGCCGCCAGCAGTCCGACGGCCGTCCAGGCCACGATCTCGGTCCAGCGCTCGCCGGTCGTCCGACGCCTGCGCAGCGAGAGGATCACCACCAGCGAGGTCACGGCCGGGATCACGACCGGGATCAGGACCTTGGCCCCGTTGACCTGCACCAGCGTGGCCGAGGTCAACGTCAGCCCTCGCGAGTCAGACACCGTCTGCCCCCCGTAAGCCGGCACCAGCACCGCCGCCACCACCAGCCCCAGCGACCAGACCAGCGCCGCCGCCATCAGGCGAACGGCCAGTCGCCAGCGGGCACGAGCGACATTCGGGCTCACAGCCCGAGCCTACCCGTCGTGGCCGCCGCCCAGCACTCACCCCGGCGGGCCGACTGAGCGCTTCTGGCGTCCGCGACTGAGCCGTGGGGCGCGTCGGGTGTGACCCTGGGCGCGCCCCTCCAGCTCGATACACGAGGTCATGGACGGGATGTCATCCGCGGACGGCCGTCACACCGGCGTTTCCGCGGCATCGCCGTGAGCTAGAGACTCAACAGCCCCGGCGAGTTGACGAGCGACTGCACGATGCTGAGCAGTCCCGCCAGCTGCTGGGAGACCACGGTGTTCTGATCCAGCAGGCCCGCCACCGAGCACAGCAGATTCCCCAGCAGGTTGCCTGGACCCGAGTGCGCGGTGATGTCGAGCACCACCTGGTTGAGGTGAACCGTCAACCCCAGCAGGTTGAGGTTGAGCGGCCCCAGTGTCAGGTGAAGGATCGGACACGCCACTGCCGCACCGGCAAGTCCCGGGTGCGGGATCTGCGCCGGCAGCATGACCTGCGTGTTCTTGATGTTGCGGTGGCCGATCTGCCCGGTCAGCGTGCCCACCGCGTAGGCCTTGCCACTGCGGGTCACGAATCGATTCACGGTGTACCGGCCGGTGAAGGTGCCGTTGCTGGCCTTACCGGTGACCGGAACGCTCGTGAACGACGTGGGGAGCGCCGCATGTGCGGCTACATCACTACCGCACTTTTGTCCCTACCTCGTGTGAACCCAGGGCTATCCCACGCCGTCCGCGTCAACAACAAGAGTCGGGCGGGGCAGGTTTTGCCCGGGTTTCTGGGCCCTGTCTCAGACCCGCGGATCAAATGGCGCTGACGATGCGCCAGCGCGCTATGTGTGAGCCTCAGAGATTGACGGCCACGTACTTGGTCTCGAGGTACTCCTCGATCCCCTCCGGGCCGCCCTCGCGCCCGAACCCTGACTGTTTGATGCCGCCAAACGGAGCCGAAGCGTTTGAGACCATGCCCTGGTTGAGGCCGACCATGCCGGTCTCGAGCCGCTCGACCACCCGCAGCGCCCGCTTGAGGTCGCTGGTGTACAGATAGGCGACGAGGCCGTACTCGGTGTCGTTGGCCGCCGCCACCGCCTGGTCCTCGTCGGCGAAGCCCTTGACCGGCGCCACCGGTCCGAAGATCTCCTCGCTGAGCAGCTCGGCGTCATCGGGGATGTCGGTCAGCACGGTGGGCTCGTAGAAGTAGCCGGCGCCGTCGCGAGCCTGGCCGCCGACGACGGCACGTGCACCACGGCCCAGGGCGTCGGAGACGAGATCGGCAACCTTGCCGCGCTGCTGGCCGTCGATCAGCGGACCGACCTCGACGTCATCCTCGGTTCCGCGCCCGATCTTCATCGCGCCCATCTTCTCGGCCAGCTTGTCGGCGAACTCCTGGGCCACCGAATCGGCGACATGAAAGCGGTTGGCCGCGGTGCAGGCCTCGCCGATGTTGCGCATCTTGGCCACCATCGCGCCCTGGACGGCGGCGTCGACGTCGGCGTCGTCGAAGACGATGAACGGGGCATTGCCGCCGAGCTCCATCGAGAGTCGCAGCAGCTGCTCGGAAGCCTGCTGCATCAGCTTGCGCCCGACCTCGGTCGAGCCTGTGAACGACAACTTGCGCAGCCGCGGATCCGCGATCAGAGGAGCCGCCGTCTCCCCGGACGAGGAGGCGGTGATCAGGTTCACCACGCCCTCCGGCAGCCCGGCCTCCTCGAGGATCTTGACCAGCATCAGCATCGAGAGCGGGGTCTGCTGGGCGGGCTTTACCACCACCGTGCAGCCGGCCGCGATCGCCGGGCCGATCTTGCGCGTGCCCATGGCCAGAGGGAAGTTCCACGGGGTGATCAGCAGGCACGGCCCAACCGGCTGCTTCATCGTCAGCAGCCGCCCTTGGCCGTTGGCGGCGACCGCGTAGCGGCCCTCGATACGCACCGCCTGTTCTGAATACCAGCGCAGGAACTCCGCCCCATAGGCGATCTCGGCCTTCGATTCCTTGAGCGGCTTACCCATCTCGAGCGTCATCAGCAGCGCCAGGTCGTCGGCGCGGGCGGTGATGGCCTCAAAGGCGCGGCGGAGGATCTCTCCGCGCTCGCGGGGGGGATGGGAGGCGAAGTCGGGGCCGGCCGCGACGGCGGCGTCGAGCGCCGCGCGAGCGTCGTCGGTCGTAGCGTCGGCGACCTGGCAAAGCGTTTCGCCGGTGGCGGGGTCCTCCACGGCGAGGGTGCCCTTTCCGCCGTCACGCCACTGGCCGCCGATATACAGCTGCTTGGGAACCTCGTCGAGGATCTGCTGCTCTTGAGAGGGAGTGATCGTGCTCATGCCCTGCACGCTACCCCACCAGCCCAGGACGAAAAGGGATCCGGGCGGAGGCCTGTTTGCCTCCGCCCGGAATTACCTCGTTTAGTTCTACGCCGCCTAGGCGGCGGCCGCGGCGGGCTGGATCGCCGCCGGCTCGAGCGCCACGCCCAGGACCTCGTCGATCGTCATCGCGAAGTGGAAGTGCATTTGATCGCGCACCTCCTCCGGGACGTCGTCGAGATCGCCGCGGTTGCGCTCCGGCAGGATCACGTCGGTGAGCCCGGCGGCGTGGGCCGCCAGCACCTTCTGCTTAACCCCGCCGATCGGCAGCACCCGACCCTGCAGCGTCACCTCACCGGTCATCCCGACGGTGTGCTTGACGGGGCGGTCTGACAGCAGTGAGGTCAACGCGGTGACCATCGTCACGCCGGCACTGGGGCCGTCCTTGGGGATCGCTCCCGCCGGGACGTGGACGTGGAATGAGCGCTCATCGAATTGACTGGGCTCAATCGACAGGTCGCCGGCGTGGCCGCGAACGTAGGACAGCGCGATCTGCGCCGACTCCTTCATCACGTCGCCCAGCTGACCGGTGAGGGTCAGTCCCGGCTTGCCGGGCATCCCGGTCGCCTCGACGAACAGCACGTCACCGCCGGCACCGGTCACCGCCAGTCCTGTGGCCACGCCCGGCACGGCGGTCCGGATCGCCGACTCCTGGAAGTGGCGCTGACGCCCGAGGGCATCTCGCACCTGTTCCAGGTCGAGGGTGACCGGGGCCGTGGTCTGGTTGGACGCGATCCTGGTCGCCGTCTTTCGCAGCAGCGTCCCCAGGTCACGCTCCAGCTGACGGACGCCCGCCTCGCGCGTGTACTCGGTGGTCACGGTCGTGAGCAGCTCGTCTGAGATCTCGACCTCTTCGGGCCTCAGACCATTGCGCTCCAGCTGGCGCGGCCACAGGTAGCCGCGGGCGATTGCGACCTTCTCCTCGACCGTGTAGCCGTCGAACCGGATGACCTCC
>DASXJY010000101.1:0-4912 GCA_036497115.1 Solirubrobacteraceae bacterium | reverse complement strand
TGGCACATGGACTTCATCTACCAGCTGGGCGGGATCGAGACTGTGCAGGGCGACATCCGGGTCAAGTTCCGCAACCCGGAGGGCGAGATCGAGTACAAGCCGGCGGCGATCGCCGTCAACGGCAAGGTCTCCCTCGACCACACGATCTTCGCCGAGGACTTCCGGTTTTTGGCCGGGAGGGTCGACGACGGGATCACCCCCAAGCTCACCGTCCCCTCCCCCAACATGGTCCACTACCGGGGCGGCCGGGCGGCGCTGAATCCCGACGTGTACCCAGACGTCGATCAGTTCTGGACCGATCTGGCCGCGGCCTACGCCGAGCAGGTGCGGGCGATCGCCGAGCTGGGCTGCACGTACCTGCAGCTCGACGACACCAGCCTGGCTTACCTGAACGATCCCCGCCAGCGCGAGGCGATGGAGCAGCGCGGCGAGGACTCGTCACACCTGCACGAGACCTACGTTTCGAACATCAACCGGGCGCTGGCCGGCAAGCCCGACGGCCTGACCGTCACCACCCACCTGTGCCGCGGGAACTTTCGCTCCTCCTGGGCGGCCGAGGGCGGCTACGACTTCGTCGCCGAGACGCTGTTCGGAGGCCTCGACGTCGACGGCTTCTTCTTGGAGTACGACGACGCCCGGTCCGGCGGCTTTGAGCCGCTGCGGTTCGTGGCCCCGGGCAAGATGGTCGTGCTGGGGCTGGTCACCACCAAGCGGGCCGAGCTCGAGAGCCGGGACGAGCTCAAGCGGCGGATCGAGGCGGCCTCGCGCTATGTGCCGATCGAGCAGCTGTGCCTGTCTCCGCAGTGCGGCTTCTCCTCCACGGTGGAGGGCAACGCGGTCACCTACGACGACGAGGTCCGCAAGCTGGAGCTGATCGTGGAGACCGCGGCGGAGGTCTGGAGCTAGTTGCGGGCCGCCGTCACCCAGGGGATCGGCGCGATCGCGCTGCAGGAGCGACCGGAGCCCTCACGGCCCGGTCCCGGTGAGGTCCTGCTGCGCCCCGAGGCAATCGGGATCTGCGGCTCTGACTACCACTACTTCGCCGGTGAGCTGTCGCCGGCGGCCGGGGGCGGCACCTTCCCCCGCGTCCAGGGCCACGAGGTCGGCGCCACGATCGCTGCCGTGGGTGCCGAGTGCCGCGACGAGCTGGCCGTCGGCCGGCGGGTGGCGGTGTGGCCGCTTCGGGCCTGCGGGCGCTGCTACCCGTGCTCGGTGGGACGCGAGAACGCCTGTGACGAGTTCTCCCTGATCGGGATCCACGCCGACGGCGGCCTGCAGGAGCTCCTCTGCGCCGACCAGGACCAGGTGTTCCCGGTCGCCACCGCCGATGCAGCCCTGGCGGCGATGGCCGAGCCGGTGTCGATCGCGGTCCGGGCCGTGCGCCGTGGGGCGGTCTCGCCGGGCGAGCCGGTGGTCGTGCTCGGGGCCGGCCCGATCGGTCAGTGCGTGGCGGTGGTGGCGCGCGAGCGCGGCGCCGAGGTGCTGGTGGTCGACCTGCAGGAGAGCCGCCTCGAGCTGGCGCGCGATTGCGGCGCCGAGACGCTGGTGTGGACGGACGCAGAGCAGGTCGTGTCCGGCGCCCGCTCCTGGAGCGGCGGCGCCGGACCCCCGGTCGTAGTCGACGCCACCGGGGTGCCGGCCGCGGTGCGGGCGATGGTCGACATGGTCGCGTCGGCCGGGCGCGCTGTCCAGGTCGGGATGTCGGTCGGCGAGGTGGCGCTGCGGATCGGCAGCCTGACCGAGAAGGAGATCGACCTGCTGGGCGTCAGCTGCGCCAATGGCGCGGACTTCGCGGAGGCGGTGGGGGTGGTGGAGCGAAACGGCGACGCGCTGGCGCGACTGATCAGCCACGAGTTCCCGCTGGACCGGGCCCCCGAGGCCCTGCGGTTCGCGATCAGCAACCCGACCGAAGTGATGAAGGTGGTGATCCGCAATGGATGATGCGTTTGACTACGTGATCGTCGGCGCCGGCTCGGCGGGGTGCGTGCTGGCCGCGCGGCTGAGCGAGGACCCCGACGTGCGAGTGGCGCTGCTGGAGGCCGGTGGCGAGGACAGCCAGCCCGAGATCCACGTCCCGGCGGCATTTCCGGCGCTGTTCAAGTCCTCGCTGGATTGGGATCTCCTGGGCGAGCCGGAGCCGGGGCTCGACAACCGCCGCCTCTACCTGCCTCGGGGCAAGATGCTGGGCGGCTGCAGCTCGATCAACGCGATGATCTACATCCGGGGCAACCGGCTCGACTACGACGCCTGGGCGGCCCACGGATGCGAAGGCTGGGGCTACGACGACGTGCTGCCGTACTTCAAGCGCTCGGAGGACAACGAGCGAGGCGAGGACGCGTTTCACGGCGTCGGCGGGCCGATGGCGGTGTCCGAGAGCCGGTCCATGCACGCCCTGGTCGATACGATGCTCGAGGCCGCCCGCCAGGCCGGCCACGAGGCCAACCCGGACTTCAACGGCGCCCGCCAGGAGGGCGTGGGCCGTTTCCAGCTCACCCAGCGCGAGGGGTTGCGCTGCAGCACCGCCGATGCCTTCCTGCGTCCCGCCGCGACGCGCCCCAACCTGATGGTGATCCCGCGCACGATGGCGCTGCGCGTGCTGTTCTCCGGGGAACGGGCCACCGGAGTGGAGGTCGCCCGCGACGGCCAGGTGCAGGAGATCCGCGCCGAGCGCGAGGTGCTGCTGTCGGCCGGCACCTACCAGACCCCGGTGCTGCTGATGCTGTCGGGGATCGGTCCCGAGGACCAGCTCGGGCCGCTGGCGATCGAGATGCGCTCAGATCTCCCGGTAGGCCACGGACTCCAGGACCACTGCATGGCCCAGCTCAACTACCTGACCGACGAGCCGTCCCTGTTTCTGGCCACCACGCCGGAGAACTTCGCCCTGCTCGAGGCCGAGGGCCGCGGACCGTTGACCTCGAACATCCCCGAGGCGGCCGGGTTCTTCCGCGCCCGCTCCGGGGTCGACGCGCCCGATGTGGAGTTTCACTTCGCCCCGTCGCTGTTCTTCGACGAGGGGTTGACCGCGCCCGCCGATCACGGGTACTGCTTCGGCCCGGTGGTGATCAAGCCGACGAGCCGCGGGCGGGTGATGCTGCGGGCCCCGCTGCCGGACTCAAAGCCGCGCGTGCTGGGCAACTTCCTCACCACCGAGGAGGACCGCGCGAGCATGCTGGCGGGGATGCGGATCGCGCTCGAGATCGCCTCCCAGGCGCCGTTGCGGGCGGTGCAGCGCGCGCCGTTCAGCGTGCCCGAGTCCGCCTCCGACGAGGATCTGATGGCCTTTGCCCGGCGCGCCGGCCAAACCGTCTATCACCCCACCTCGACCTGCGCGATGGGCTCGGTGGTGGACTCTTCGCTACGCGTCTACGGGTTTGACGGCCTCCGTGTGGTGGACGCCTCGGTGATGCCGGAGATCACCCGCGGGAACACCAACGCGCCGACGATCATGATCGCCGAGCGAGCCGCCGATCTGATCCGGGCCGGGAGCGGTGCCACCGCCGCGGCCGGCGTGGCCTGAGCGTTTCTGCCTCGGCCCTCGGGACGCTAGGTGCTGCCCGCCAGCCAGGCGTCCCCGCGGCGATACAGCTCCTGCACCTCGGGGCCGGTGAGACCCGGCATGTCGCGCTTGACGTCGTAGCCGATCGCGCTCTGGACGTAGGCGAGGTGGCGGTAGCCGGCCGGGAAGCCGTCGAGGATCTCCCGGTCGAGAGCGAGCTGGGCGGCTGGATCCACCGGATCGATCCGATCCTTCTCGTAGATCGGCTGGCGCAGCACGATCCCCCAGGCCCCCGCGCGCCGCTCCAGGAAGTCAAAGAAGCGCCCGGTGCAGACCACGTCGCACTCCACCCCGTGCGCCTCGGCGCGCTGGGAGATAGTCATCTTGGTCTGGGCGATGGCGCGGTCGCCGGCCAGGTCCACCGAGCTGCCGCCGAGGAAGTGAAGGATCCGCACGCCGCGCTCAAACCCCTCCTGGCTGACGCGGATGAAGTCAGCGGCGGAGCCCTGAAACCAGGTGGCCATCATCACCGCGTCGTCGTGCCAGACGGTGGCGAACCGGTCCCAGTCGCCGGCGTCGCGCCACACCACCCAGTTCTCGATCAGGTCGCGGATCTCCGCGCGGTCTCGGTCGGTCATCGGCTTTCTGATTTCGAGGAGGGTCCGCCGATCTTCTGCGAAATTGGCAGAAGATCCGCGGAAACCTCCGCTCGCCCCTCCGTATGCTCGCGCACGCAGCGGGCATGTGCAGCCAGTGCACGGAGGGTTGCCGGGGCAGGGACCCCAGGTGTACGGTGGGGCGCGGATGCAGGTCCTGGACGAACGCAGCTCGGCGGCGGTGGCAGCGGTGTGCGAGCTGATCGTGCCGGGATCGGCTCGGACCGGGTCCGAGCTCTACATCGACGCGTTGCTGGCGGCGATGCCCGAGCCGGTGCGCGAGCAGGCCCTGGCCGCCTTTGCGGCGCTCGCCGAGCCGGCCGCCGCGGGCCCCTCGGCGCTGGCCGAGCACGCCCTGACGCCCCAGTTCCAGCTCGTCCGGGCGATGGCCTGCGAGGCCTACTACAGCGACTTCGTCGCCCCCGGCGCCCCGGGGCCCAGCGCCTGGGAGGAGATCGACTTCCGCCCGCCGCTGGCCGCGCGGCTGAACAAGGACTGGTCCTACCTGGGGCTGGACGGCGGATGAGCGAGCGCTTCGAAGCGGTGGTGGTCGGCTCCGGCGCCGGCGGCGGCGTGATCGCCGGAGAGCTGGCCGACGCCGGGGCCAGCGTGTTGTTGCTCGAGTCAGGGCCCCACCGCACGGCGGCCGACTACATGCGGTGGGAGGCTCACGCCAACCACGACCTGTGGTGGCCTCCGGCCTTCGCCGAGCCGCCGGCGCCGACCGAAGCGCCGCTGATCGTGTTCCGCGGCCACTGCG
>DASXJY010000100.1:0-10264 GCA_036497115.1 Solirubrobacteraceae bacterium | reverse complement strand
GGCCAGGACCGCGTAGAAGAGCACGCCGCGCAGACGGAAGCGCAGCCGCGCGAAGACGTAGGGCGCCGACGACGGCGATCACCAGCGTCGCGCCGAGGCTCTCGACCGCCGTGTTGAGCACCGCGCGGCCGATCTCGCCGAGCCGTGACCGAACGCCGCGGCGTAGTTGCTCCAGTCGAGCGCGCGAACCGCCGGCTCGTGCCGATCGATCCAACGCGGGATCTCGAAATGCCTAGACGCTTAATGTGGTCAGGAATATGGACAGGAGTGTCAGCGCCGTTGATGTTGTAGGGGTCGTTGGGCACCAACACGACGGCCTGGCTAGGCGCGCAAACCCTTAGGTGGTAAGGATTCGCGTGAATAAACGGGATGCCGGAGGAGGGACTCGAACCCCCGACACGCGGATTATGATTCCGCTGCTCTAACCGACTGAGCTACTCCGGCGCCGACCGCTGTTCGCGCCGAGGCACCACAGGCTCCAGGCACGGACGCGGCCGGCCGAGCCTAGCAATCGCGCCCCCGGCCGGCTCTCGCCGGCGGTCCTATGATCGAGGCGATGCCCGACCTTGGTCCCGCCGTCACCACCGTGATCCGCAAGTGCCTGGCGGTCAAGGCCAACGAGGACGTGCTGGTGATCGCCGATCCGGCCAGCCGCCGGCTCGGCGAGGCGCTCAAGCAGGGCGCCACCGAGGCGGGGGCCGACGCCACGCTGGCGATCATGGACGAGCGGGCCACCGACGGGACCGAGCCGACGCGCCCGATCGCGGCGGCGATGAGCGAGTGCGACGTGTTCATCGCACCGACCACCCGCTCGCTCAGTCACACGCGGGCGCGCACCCGCGCGACTGACGGAGGCGCACGCGGCGCGACTCTCCCGGGGATCACCGAGGACATGCTGGCCCGCACGATGACCGTCGACTTCGAGACGATGGCGGCCCGTTCCCAGGCCCTCGCCGAGCTGCTCGGGCAAGCCGATACGGCCCATGTGAGCTGCCCGCTCGGTACCGACCTGCAGCTCGAGCTGTCCGGCCGCACCGGCATCGCCGATGACGGCAACCTGAGCAACGCCGGGTCGTTCGGCAACCTCCCGGCCGGCGAAGGCTTCATCTCCCCGCGCAGCGGCGAGGGGACGATCATCGCCTCCAGCCTGGCGTCGTTGGGGCTGACCAGCGAGCCGGCGCAGCTGGTGGTCAAAGACGGTCAGGTCGTGGCCGCCGAAGGTGGCCTGGGCCCCCGGTACTACGAGCGCCTGGACGCCCACGGAGACCTCGGTCGCAACCTCGCCGAACTCGGCGTGGGCACCAACGAGGCGGCCCGGCTGACCGGCAATGTGCTCGAGGACGAGAAGATCCTTGGCACCGTCCACGTTGCCTTCGGAGCCAGCGCCGGGATCGGCGGGATGGTCTCGGTCCCGATCCACCTCGATGTGGTGGTGCTCGACGCCTCGCTGCAGATCGGGGACACGCAGGTCCTTGACGCCGGGCGCTTCGTGCTCGCCGGCTGACCCAGACGGCTGACGCGATGGCAACCCTGCTCGCCGTCCCCAACGTGTCAGAGGGTCGCGATCGGCGGACCATCGACCGGATCGGCGCGGCCTTCCGGGGGCGACTGCTCGACGTCCATGTAGACCCCAGCCACCACCGCAGCGTGTTCACCCTGGCCGGCCGGCCCGGTGAGCTGGCCCACCAGGTCGCCGACGGGGCGGCCGAGGCAGTCGAGCTGATCAGCATCGACACCCACGACGGAATCCATCCGCGTGTCGGCGCGATCGACGTGGCGCCGATCGTCTACCGGCGCGGCGAGGACCGCGGCGCGGCCGCCGCCGAGGCCCTGACGCTGGCCGACCTGCTGGGGCAGCGTCTGGAGCTTCCGGTGTTCCTGTACGGCATCCTTGCCGACGGCAGGACCCGCGCCGAAATCAGACGCGGGGGGCCGGCCGCGCTGCAGCGGCGAATCGAAAGCGGCGAGCTCAAGCCGGACTTCGGCCCCTCCCGGCTTCACCGCACCGCCGGCGCGGTCCTGGTCGCCGCGCGGCCCCCGCTGGTCGCCTTCAACGTGGAGCTCAAACCGCCGGCCACCGTCCAGGACGCCAAACTCATCGCCGCCACGATCAGAGAGGGCGGCAGCGAGGGGCTGCCTGGGCTGAGGGCCATCGGCCTCTGGCTCGACCACCTAAACCGGGCCCAGGTCTCGACCAACGTGGAGGACCACCAGCGCACCAGGCTCGCTGACGTCGTGGCCGCGGTGGCTCGCCACGCCGAGCCGGCCGGCGCCGAGCTCGTGGGCCTGGCGCCCAAGCAGGCTTTCGAAGGCTTTCCGGCGGAGGTTCCGCTGCGCGGATACGCCACAATTGAAGACACACTGGCCGCCAGGTCGTAAGCTCCGTACTGGCAATGGCTCAGACCAAGCGAAAGCGCCGGACCAAGCATCGCGGAACCGCCGCCGGGACGGTGACCACCCGCGGGCGCACCGGACGCCCCCCGACACCTGACGAGCGCAAGAAGCAGACCCGCGAGCAGGCTCGTCAGGCGCGGCTCAACAAGCCGCCGACCTGGCGGGGCGCCATCAACCGCGCGATGCTGGCCGCGGGCTTCATGTTCATCTTTCTGCTGCTGACCTCGAAGGGCAACGTGGTGGCGGCCGCCGTCTTCGGAGTGTTCGCGTTCGCGCTCTACGTGCCCTCGGGCTATTACCTCGAGAACTACCTGTGGCGCCGCCGGCAGCGCAAGAAGGAGAGCTCGGGGTGATCGACGTTCGCATGTTCACGGTCGGGCCGGTGCAGGAGAACTGCTACATCGCCCGTCGTCCCGACTCCTCGCGGGCGGTGATCTTCGATCCCGGCGACGAGGCCGAGCGCATCCTCGGGGCGCTGGAAGGGCTCAACATCGACACCGTCGAGGCGATCCTGCTCACCCACACCCACTTCGACCACGTCGGCGCTGTCGCGCCGGTGGCGCGAGCCACCGGGGCGCCGGTGTACTGCCCCGAGCTCGAGACGCAGGTCCTGGCCAACATCATGGACTACGTGCCCTGGCCGGGATTTGGACCGTTCGAGAGCTACGACGCCGACCACACCGTCAGCGGCGGCGAGACGCTCGAGTTGGCCGGACTCAACTTTGAGGTCGCGTTTACCCCCGGCCACAGTCCGGGTCACGTCAGCTACGCGGCAGCCGATGACGGCGCGCTGTTCTCCGGCGACGTGCTGTTTCAGGGCTCGGTCGGCCGGGTCGACCTACCGGGCGGTGATTGGCCGACGCTGCTGGCCTCGATCGAGTCACTGATCAACACGTATCCCGGTGAGACGACGGTTTACCCGGGCCACATGGGGCTGACCACGCTCGCCCGCGAGCGCGAGACGAATCCGTTCCTGCGCGAGCTCGCGCACCAAAACCGCTAAGCGCAGCTCAACCTCCGTGAGCTCGTTTCAGGCCCCTCGTGGCACCTTCGATGTGCTTCCCGCCGACGCGGCGCGCCGCGCCGTCCTCGAATCCCACGTCCACCGGATCCTCGGGGCGGCCGGCTATCGACGGATCGAGACACCGGCCTTCGAGTCGACCGAGCTGTTCTCACGCGGAGTGGGGGAGGCGACCGACATCGTGCAGAAGGAGATGTACAGCTTCGACGACGGCGGTGGGCGCTCGCTGACGCTGCGCCCGGAGGGCACCGCGCCAGTCTGCCGAGCCTACCTCCAGCACGGCATGCACAAGCTCCCCCAGCCGGTGAAGCTGTGGTACCTCTCGAGCTTCTTCCGCGCCGAGGCGCCGCAGCGGGGGCGCTACCGCCAGTTCTGGCAGGTCGGAGCCGAGGCGATCGGATCAGACTCCCCGGAGACCGACGCCGAGCTGATCCTGCTGCTGAGCGACCTGCTGCAGACCCTCGGCGCCAAGGAGGTGCGGCTGCGTCTCTCCAGCCTGGGCGCACCGGCCACCCGCGCCGAGTACCGCGAGGAGCTGGCCGCCTACCTGCGCGCCCACGAGGACGGCCTGGCTCCGGAGGTCGTGGCCCGGATCGATCTCAACCCGATGCGGGCCTTTGACTCCAGCGACCCCAGGACCCAGGCCACGATGCGCGACGCCCCGATCCTCCTCGATCGCCTCTCGGCCGACGACGCCGAGCACTTCACCCGGGTCAGGGAGCTCCTCGACGATGCCGGCCAGCCCTACGAGCTCGACCCGACGCTGGTCAGAGGCCTCGACTACTACACGCGAACCCTGTTCGAGTTCACCTCCGATGCCCTCGGCGGGCAATCTGGAGTCGCCGGCGGCGGCCGCTACGACGGCCTGATCGAGCAGCTGGGGGGACCCCCGATCCCGGCCTCGGGGTGGGCGGCCGGCGTGGAGCGGATGCTGATGGCGGCCGGCGAGCTGCCCGTCGCGCCGGAGCTGGTGGACCTGTTCGTGGCCGTGGCGGCGCCGCAGGCGAGGCGCAGCGCGTTCAGGCTGGCCTCCGAGGCGCGTCGCGCCGGGCTCAGCGCCCAGATGGAGCTGACCAGCCGCTCGCTCAAGGGGCAGCTGCGCCACGCCGATCGCATCGACGCGCGCTACGTGGCGATCGTCGGCGACGAGCCGAGCGCCAGCCTCAGGGACATGGAGTCAGGCGCGCAGGACGAGCTCGAGCAGGTCGCCGTTATCCCCACGATCCTGAGGGGCAGCCGCCTGTGATGAGCGAGATGCGCCACGCCCCGCGCCCCAACTCCTACCGCGACAGCTGGGCCGGCCAGCTGGACGCCAACCGGGCCGGAACGCCAGCGCGCGTCTCGGGCTGGGTTCACCGCCGCCGCGACCACGGCGGGTTGATCTTCATCGACCTGCGGGAGCGGTCGGGGATCCTGCAGCTGGTGCTCAACCCCGAGACAGCGCCGCAGGCTCACGCCACCGCCCATTCGCTGCGCTCCGAGGACGTGATCACCGCGGCCGGGACGGTGACCCGTCGTGCGCCGGAGAACGTCAACCCGAACCTGGAGACGGGGGAGATAGAGCTGCTGGTGAGCGAGCTGGAGATCCTTGCCGACGCCGACACTCCGCCGTTCCCGCTCGACGAGGACATCGCAATCGACGAGAACCTCCGTCTGCGCCATCGCTCACTTGACCTGCGCCGGGCGCCGATGCAGGAGGCGCTGACCCTGCGCCACAAGGTGATCGCGACGATCCGCGAAATCCTCGACGAGCGTGACTTCCTCGAGGTCGAGACACCCTTTTTGACCCGCTCCACGCCCGAGGGTGCCCGCGACTTCCTGGTTCCGGCGCGCATCCAGCCGGGCTCCTTCTACGCCCTGCCGCAGTCTCCGCAGCTGTTCAAGCAGCTCCTGATGGTGGGGGGCCTCGAGCGCTACTTCCAGATCGTGCGCTGCTTTCGCGACGAGGACGCCCGGGCCGACCGGCTGCCCGAGTTCACCCAGCTCGACCTCGAGATGGCGTTCGTGCAGGAGGATGACGTCCTGGAGACCACCGAGCGGGTGATGGGGGCGGTCTTCGAGCGGGCGGGGTTCGGCGTGACGGCTCCGCCGTGGCCGCGGATGACCTATGCCGAAGCGGTGGCCCGATTCGGCTCAGACCGCCCGGATACGCGCTTCGGCCTGGAGCTCGAAGATCTCGGCGATGACCTCGGCAAGACCGAGTTCAAGGTGTTCTCAGCGGCGCTTGCGTCCGGCGGGATGGTCCGCGGGATCAACGCCGGGCCGCGGGAGATCCCCCGCTCAGAGCTCGATTCGCTCACCGAGCTGGCCAAGCAGCACGGCGCCAAGGGTCTGGTCTGGGCCTTCGTCCAGGACGGCGAGGAGGGCTGGCGCTCCCCGGTGGCCAAGTTCCTCAGCCCGGCCGAGATCGCCGCCGTCAACCGCCGCCTGAAGGCGTCCCCCGGCGATCTGCTGCTGATCGTCGCCGACTCCTCGGCCACCGCCGCCCAGGCTCTCGGCGCGCTGCGCCTGGATCTGGCCCGGCGCTTTGCCCTGATCCCAGCCGGCCAGCACGACATCCGCTGGATCGTTCAGTTCCCCATGTTCGCCTGGCACCCCGACGAGCAGCGCTGGGATGCCGAGCACCATCCGTTCACGGCCCCGGCCACTGCGGCCGGAGCGCCGGCCACGGTGGCCGACCTCGACGACCCCGCCGTCCTGCTCTCGCGCTCCTACGACCTGGTGCTCGACGGCAACGAGATCGGCGGCGGCTCGATCCGCAACCATCGCACCGATATTCAGCAGCGGGTGTTCGAGCTGATCGGGATCGACGCCGAGGAGGCGCAGGCCCGCTTCGGGTTCCTGCTCGACGCCTTCCGCTTCGGAGCTCCCCCGCACGGCGGGATCGCGATGGGGATCGACCGGATCATCGCCCTGCTGGCCGGGCGCGACAACATCCGCGAGGTGATCGCGTTTCCCAAGTCGACCAGCGGCGCCGATCCGCTGACGGGGGCGCCGGCCCCGGTGCAGCCCACCCAGCTGCGCGAGCTCGGGCTGCGACTAACGTAGTCCCGGCCATGGACACGCTGGCCTTCGAACACCACCTCAGCTCGCCCCAGGGCCTGGGCGTCACCCCGCCCGGCGCCTGCACGGTCACCGCTGGCGGATGGTCCTGCTGCGACGAGATCACGATCTCGCTCGCCGTCGAGGGCGAGCGGGTCGCCGACGCCGGGTTTGAGGCGCACGGCTGCGGGGCGGCCACGGCCGCCGCCAGCGCCGCTGTGACCCTGGTCCGCGGTGCCCCGGTCCTCGAGGCGGCCCGGATCGGACCGCACCAGGTGGCCGCAGAGCTCGGAGGTCTCAGTCTTGCCAAGCTGCACGCGGCCGAGCTGGCGGCCGACGCCCTGGCTCGCGCGCTGGGCGGAGCTGTCCGCGCCGCCGCCGAGCTTGCGGCTCCCGACACTGGCCGCACGCTGGTGGCGATGAGCGGCGGCGTCGACAGCGCCGTGGCCGCCCACCTGATCGCCGCCGGCGGCGAGGATACGGCCGCGGTCACGCTCGAGCTGTGGTCAGACCCCGAGAACGACGGCGAACGGAGCTGCTGCTCGGCCACCGCGGTGGCCCAGGCCCGCTCGCTGGCCCACTCGATGGGCCTCCCGCACTTCACAATCGACCTGCGCGAGGAGTTTCGCGCCGGAGTGGTGCAACCGTTCATCGCCGGCTACGCCGGCGGCGAGACACCCAACCCATGCGTCGGGTGCAACGGCCACGTCCGGCTCGACGCGATGCTCGAGCTCGCCGATCGGCTGGGGGCCGGGCAGCTGGCCACAGGTCACTACGCCCGCATCGCCGAGTCCGAAGACGGGCGCGGGCCGCTGCTGCGAGTCGCCGCCGACCCGGCCAAGGATCAGACCTACATGCTGGCCGCGCTGGCTCCAGCCTCGCTGGGGCGGATGCGCTTTCCGCTCGGCGAGCTGCGCAAGCCCGAGGTCCGCGAACGGGCCGCCACCGCCGGGCTGCCGGTGGCCGGCAAGGCCGACTCGCAGGACCTCTGCTTTCTCGCCGGCACCGACCGCCAGCGCTTTTTGGCCCGTCACGGTGGCATCGGCGACCGCCCGGGAGCGATCGTCGACCTCGACGGGCGGGTACTCGGAGGTCACCTGGGTCAGCACCGATTCACCGTCGGGCAGCGGCGGGGGATCGGCATCGACCACAGCGGCGGTCCGCTTTACGTGCTCGACAAGGAGTCCGAGGGCAACCGGGTGACGGTCGGGCCCAAGGCGGCCCTGCGCACCCGGCGTGTGGTCGTGCGCGGCGCCCGCCTTCACCGGCCCGGGGAACGGGTCGACCGCGTCAAGCTGCGCTACCGGTCACGGCCGCTGAGCGCCCGGGTGCTCGGCGATCCACCCGCGGGTCGCCACCGGGAGCTGTCGATCGAGCTCGACGACGCGGTCGACGGGGCGGCCCCGGGGCAGCTGGCCTGTCTGATGAGCGGCGAGCTGATCGTCGGCTGGGCGACCATCGCCCGTGAGACGCCGGTGGTGCTCGAGACGTAGGAGCTTGGCCGGCCCGACGCGAGCCGGCCGGTTGGACAGGATTCGCTCCCGGCGCTGCTACCGGACCGCGAAGTCGGCGTGGCGCACCAGCTCCAGCGCCAGCGCCGGCCAGAAGGCGCCGGTCGGCGGGGCTCCCCGGCGGCACGTCCCGCCGGACTTGCCCGGGTAGGCCAGCCAGGCGAAGGCGTCGACGTTGGGGTAGCCGGTGTCAAACGTCGGCTTGGGCCCCAGACCGCGGTTGACCGGATTGCAGAGTACCTCGTTGCCGTGCTTGACCCGGTTGCGGGGAACCAGGGGGCCGCGGCCGTTCTCGGCCGTGTTGACCACGAAGTGCCGGCCGCCGGTGAGGCGCGAGATCTTCTCTCCGTAGTTGATCTCGTGGGTCGTCCAGTCGAAGTGCGTCGAGTTCAAGAAGAAGCCCTGGATCTCGCGGACCCCAGCGCGGTCGAGCAGGCCGGCGGCCTTGCGGGCCGGCAGTGCATCGGCGGCCCCGGCATCCAGGTAGACCACTGCGCGAGGAAGTCTCGACAGCGTGTCGACGGCGTCGTGGAGCTCGGCGAGGCGGACCTGCAGCCCCTGGTGGCTCAGACAGCCGACGGTGATCAGGGAGTCCATCTCCAGGAACACGATTGCGCGGTAGTTGCCGATTCCCGAGGCCAGGCTCTGGATCCACTTGTGGTAGGCCCCGATACGCCACGGGGCGTCCGCATAGTGATGGCACTGGGGGTGCGAACGCGAGGCGTCGACGACGTAAAAGGTCGAAAGCTCGGGAACCGTCCCCGGCTCTTGGCTGGCGGCACGGTCCAGATAGTGCGAGACCTGAAGACCGGGGTTCGCCCCGCTCCAATTGCCGTAGCGCTCCACGTCGGGCTGGGCGGCGATCACGCCCAGCATCGCGGCCTGCCGGGGGTGGCGCTTGGCCCAGCGGCGCTGCTGGATCGCGGCCAGACCCCGCTGTAAGTCGACGAATGGCTGCGCGCCGGTCAGCGGGTCGCTCGGTGGCGGAGCCGCGCTTAGATCCAGCGGGTTGACGGGGTTGCGCAGCACGGCCGGCAGGGTGCCGCCGGTGATCGTCAGGATCGCCTTGTGGGGCGAGCCCATGCCCAGCGAGTGGGGGCTGAATAGGGCGATGCCCACCGTCTTGGGGGGCTCCGGGGTCTGGTGATCGGTGACCGGGACCGAGAAGCTGGCGCTCGACTGCCCGGGCGCGAAGTCGATCGTGCCCTTGACCGGGCGGTAGTCCTGGCCCTTGACGGCACTGCCGGCGGTGGTCTCATAACGGATCTGCGCCTCGTTGGCGGAGTCATCGCGCTCGATCGTGACCACCGCATGGCCGGCGCCCTGGGCCACCGTCATAGACGAGCTCTGGAGCCGAAACCCGTGCTGGTCAGACGTGAACGCCGAGGCCGCCGACGGGACCGACGCCAGCGCGGCGAGGACACAGACGATCAGCGATGACGCACGCTTGAGCAGGGAACCTATCTCGGATGACGCCGCCTCGAGCCTGATAGTCACGCCACGGATCTGGACCGCCATCGCGCCTACACTCCTTGCCGAATGACTTCCGACGAGATCCGCCGCACTTTCATCGAGTTCTTCGAGCAACGCGACCACCGGCGATTGCCCTCGTCATCCCTGATTCCGGCTGAGTTTGATCCGTCGGTTCTGTTCACGATCGCCGGCATGGTTCCCCTCAAGCCCTACTTTCAAGCCATCGAAAGGCCGCCTCATCCGCGGGCGACCACGTGCCAGAAGACATTTCGCACGTCCGACATCGAGATCATCGGCACCACCACCCGGCACCTGACCTTCTTCGAGATGCTGGGGAATTTCTCGTTTGGCGACTACTTCAAGCGCGGGGCGGTCGAATTTGCCTGGGAGCTGTCGCGAGAAGGGTTCGGCTTCGCGGCCGAGGACATCTGGATCACGGTCTTCGCCGGCGACGACGAGCTCGGGCTGGGACCCGACGAGGAGGCGATCGAGGCCTGGCTCGCGGTGGGAGTTCCCCGCGAGCGCATCGTTGAATGCCCGCGGTCGGAGAATTTCTGGCAGATGGGCGCCACCGGTCCGTGCGGCCCCTGTTCGGAGCTGTACCTGGATCGCGGCGTCGAGCACGGGCGGGCCGACGACTTGCCCGGTGGCGACAACGAGCGCTTCCTGGAGTACTGGAACCTGGTCTTCATGGAGCTCGACCAGAACCCGGAGGGGGTACTCACGCCGCTGCCGGCCAAGAACATCGACACCGGCCTGGGGCTCAACCGCCTGGCGTCGATCCTGCAGAGCAAGGAGACTGTGTTCGAGACCGACCAGTTCG
>DASXJY010000099.1:0-7333 GCA_036497115.1 Solirubrobacteraceae bacterium | reverse complement strand
GAGCGCGAAGAACGTGCGGCTGAACAGCAGGTTCACCCCGGCGAAGGGCAGGCTGAATGCAAACCAGAACAGCGCCCGGGCCACGAGGTGCGTCGAGAACGACTTGAAGCTGCCGTGCTGATAGACGAGCCGGGTGATCGGCACCGCCAGCACGGCCAGCAGCGCGGCCGATGGGATCAGCAGCAGGTTGATCTGGCGGATGCCGTTGCCCACGGTGCGACGCATCCCGGCCACGTCTCGGTGTACGGCCATCCGGCTGAGGGTCGGGAACAGGACCGTGGCCACGGCCACGCTGAAGATCCCCTGTGGCAGCATGTAGATCCGAAACGCGTCGTTGATCGCGGCCGGGACGTGCGGCGAGACGAGCGTGCCCAGACCGGCGTTGAGAAAGATGTCGATGTTGATGATCCCGATGCTCATCGTCACCGGCAAGAACAGCAGCAGCACCTGGCGCACGCGGGAGTCGCGCCAGTTGAGGGTGAACGAGAGGTGAAACTCGACCCGGGGCAGCGCCGAGGCCACCATTGCCAGCTGGACCACGGTGGCCACCAGCCAGGCGATCGCGTAGGCGTAGACGGCGTCCTGGCCGTGGAAGTGCGCGTGCAGGATCACCATCAGCACGACGATGACCACGTTCCACACCGCCGGCGCCAGAGCCGGAATCGTGAACTCGTCGTAGGCCTGGAGGATCCCCACCAGCAGGCCGGTCAGGCTGAGCAGCAGCACCACCGGGAACAGCACCTGCGAGAGCCCGACCGTCAGCGTTGTCGCCGAGGCGCTCAGGGTCCCGGTGAACAGCGGCACGATGAGGTCGGCGACTCCCATCCACAGCAGCGTCAGCCCACCCAGGACGACCAGGATCAACCAGAACAGCTCTGAGGCGAGGCGGAACGCCTCCCGCTTGCGGCCCTCCTGCAACAACTCGGTGAACACCGGGACGAACGCCGCCGACAGCGCCGCCTGCGAGAACAGGTTGCTGAACAGGTTCGGAACCTGCGAGGCGACAGTGAACGCCGAAGCGGCCGCCGTGGTTCCGAAGAAGCTGGCCTGAACGACCTCGCGGCCCAGGCCGGCGATCCGCGACAGCGCGGTGGCCAGGGCGAAGATCGCGGTGCTGAGAGCGAGCCGCCGGGGCGAGCTCGGCGCCGGAGGCGGCTGGTCCCCCGTAAGCGTGCTCGGGGCAGGCACGGCGCGCTATAGTACGCGCCGTCGCCGCGGCCCTCCGCGGCTGCTTTCGGTTATGGCCAATATTCACTCGCAGAAGAAGCGGATTCAGCGCGCTGAGCGTGAGCGAATCGAGAATCGTCGTTATACCTCGACGATCAAGACCTACTTCCGCCGCTTGGAGAGTGCGGTCGCCGAGGGTGATGACCAGGTGGCCGACACCGAGCATCGGGTGCTGGTGCGGACCATCGACAAGGCCATCAAGCGCGGCGCCCTGCACCGCAACAGCGGTGCCCGCAAGAAGTCGCGGGCAGCCCGGCTGCGCCGCGGCAGCTGACGGCCGCCTCATTTTCGCTCCCGGTGCGGCAGAATTGGTGTTGCCCGGTGGCCGGACGCCGGCCGTCACGCAATCGGCTCCCGTAGAGCGTCCGGGCCTGGCTTGAGGACAGGCATGGCGAGTCAAACATCGGACCCCGGAGCAACCGGCCAGGACCCGATCGGCTTCGAGGTCGAGCGGGTGGCCCGGACGGATGCGGGCCGCCTGGAGGTCCACGGCCGCTGGTACGGCGTGCGCGGGCGCCGCTTCGTCCGCCCGGCTCTCACCCAGCAGACCGGTGACGGCGAACGGCGCTGGCTCGCCGAGCTCGAGCACAAGCCCTGGGCGGCCGAGGATGGCGAGCAGTGGATGGCCGCGTTCGTCCTGGACTCGGCCCTCGAGGAGGGGGTCGAGCTCGAGCTTTCGGTCGCCCCCGACATCACCGTCAAACTGAGCGACGGCCGCCGCTCGTCGAGCCCGCCGCGCCGCAAGCGGTCAAGCGCGGCGATCCTCCGCGCCCCCCGGGTGCGCTCCGACGCCGAGCCCGGCGGCCCCACGCTGAGTGAGCGCCATCAGGAGATCCAGCGACTGAACTCGCGCCTGGTCAGGCTGGGCCAGGAGCTCGAGCGCGAGCGAGATCAGCGCGCCCGAGCCACCGCAGAGCTCGAGCGCGAGCGCAGCCTGCGGGCCAGCGACGAGGATGAGCTCGAGCGCGAGCGCCTGCGCCGCGACGCCACCCTGGAGGAGCTCGAGAAGGAGCGCTCTGAGGCGCTGAGCCTGCGCTCGCAGGTCGGACAGCTTCAGGCCGAGCTCGAGCTGGCCCGGGCCGCCCGGCTCGACGCCGACACTGCTGCGGCCGACCTGGCCACGGCCTCGGCCGAGCTCGAGAACGCCTCGACGGAGCTCGAGAACACCTCGGCCGAGCTCGAGAACGCGCGCCGCGAGCTGTCCAAGGAGCGCGCGCAGTCAGAGCGGCTGCGAGCCCAGCTGGCTCGCGAACGGGGCCCCAAGGCGGCGCCCGAGACGCAGGAGTTCCGGGCCTTCACCGCGGAGGCCGAAGCGGGCTCCCCGGCCACCCTCTCGGAACCGGCGCAAGCCGCACCCCCGACACCAGCTAATTCAGAGCGCACGGCGCGGTCAGGGCGCGGGCAGGCCCCACCGCGGGAGGCCTCGCGCTCACCGGCGTCGCGCTCGGAGCCAGCCCGGCGCGAGCCGGGGGCAGGGGCCCATCGCTCTCACCCCGCGCCCCGGCCCGAGCGACCGTTGAACCCGGCGCTGCGTTCGCACACCAGCTGGTCGGTCCGGCTGCTGGCGCTGCTGGTGATATTGGTCGTGATCGCCGCCGTGATCCTGGTCATCAGGACGACGGTGAAGCCGTGAGGCGCTGGATCGCCACCAGCGCTGCCGTGTCCTCGCTGGCCTGACCGGAGGCCCCGCCGCGCGAGGCGAGCTCCAGGTCGGCGATCTCAACGATGGCCCGGCGCAGCCGGTCGGCGCCAGCGCGCCGGGCGTCGGCGATCAGCCGATCCGCGGCCCGCGAGGGCATCCGCAGCCGCCGCTTGATCTGGGCCGGCGGCTCACCGGCGTCGAGCGCCGCGGCGACATCGTGGGCGACCCGAACTCGCTGGGAGACCCAGTAGAGCAACCCGGGGAGCCGTTCGCCTTGGGAGCGCAGCGCCAGGTAGGCCCGCACCGCCGCCTGACCGTCACCGGCCACCAGGGCGTCGGCGACGGCCCAGGACTTGCGCTCTGCCGACGACGCGGTCAGCTCGTCAACCGCAGCGGCGTCGAGACGGATCCCCGGCTCGGCTCCCAGCGCGAGCTTCTCGAGCTCCCGCAACAGCCGCTGCTGGCGATCTCCGACGTGGCGGATCAGCTCCCGCGCGGCGTCCGGCTCGAGCTCCAATCCCATCTCGCCGGCCCGGGCCAGCACCCATTTGGGTAGCTCCCAGGGCTTGACGCTGTTCTCGGCACTGATATCGCCGTCGGCGGCCTTGACCGCCGCGTGAAGCCGATCCGGCACCCGGGTACGGCTGTCCTCACGGGCGAAGAATGCGATCGTCGTGTCGGGGGCGATCGCGCCCAGGGCGGCCTCCAGGGCGTCGAGATCCTTATCCTTGAACCGCTCGGCGCCCTCGACGATGATGAACCTCCGGCCCATCGCCAGGGTCATCGCGTCAAGCGCCGCGGCCACCGCGTCCGGCGTCGCCGCCTCGCCCTCGAGCAGCTCCAGCCCCTCGGTCCCGCTGATCGATTCGGCCAGCGCCCGCAGGCGCGCGCGACGCTCGGCGATCCGCCCGTGGTCGTCACCATGGACCAGGTACGCCGCCTTGAAGGTGGGCATCAGCCGAGTTTAGGAGCCCGGCGGTCGCCGGCCAGCTCCAGCACCCGGCGCACCGCCAGTCCAGGCGAAGCGACCGTCTGCACCCCTTCGATGGCCCACGTGTCGAGGCCGACGACGGGCACGGAGTTGACCAGCGCGAGCGCGATCTCCGACAGCGTCCCGTAGGCACCCCCCACCGCCAGCACCGCGTCCACGCTGCGCACGATCAATCCGTTGCGCAGTTCGCCCAAGCCGGTCGCCAGTGCCACCGCGACCCACTGGTTGGCTGCCGCGCGGTCCTTGCCGGGGAGGATCCCGACCACCAGGCCGCCGGCCTGCGCCGCGCCCCGGCTGGCCGCGGCCATCACTCCTTGACCCCCTCCGGTCACCACCACCGCCCCGGCCTGGGCCAATCCCCGGCCCACCTCCTCGGCGGCGCTGGCCTGGGCCTCCGACGGCCGCCCGGCGCCGACGACGGCGACGTAGGGCCGGGTCAACGCGTGATCATCCCTAGCGGACGACGACGTTGACCAGCTTGCCCGGAACGACGATCACCTTGGCGACCTGGTGGCCGTCGACGTGGCTGCGCACCCCTCGGGAGGCCAGGGCGAGCCGTTCGAGCTCCTCCCGCGGAGCGCCGGTGGTGGCGGTGACTCGATCGCGCACCTTGCCGTTGACCTGGCAGACGAGCTCAAACGTGTCGGCCACCAGCATCTGGGGGTCAGCATCCGGCCACGGCTCATCCCACACCCGCCGCCCACTCAGCCGCTCATAGACCTCAGCCCCCAGGTGAGGGGCGAACGGGAACACCAGCGAGGCGGCGGTGGCAGTGGCAAAGCGCCGCGCCGACGGATCGGCCCCGGGGTAGCGGTAGATCTCGTTGACCAGCTCCATCACTGCCGCGATCGCGGTGTTGAAGGCAAAGCGCCCCCGCATGTCGTCGGTGACCTTGTCGATCGCCCAGTTGGCCTTGCGGACCAGGGTCAGCGCGTCACCGCTGGGATCTGGCGGTTGGGCGACCGAGCCGGGGTCGCCGCCCAACTCGTCGCCAAGGCGCCACAGGCGGCTGAGGAAGCGGTGCACGCCCTCCAGCCCGCTGTCAGACCAGGCGGCATCCTGGTCGGGCGGTCCGACGAACAGGATGTAGCACCGCGCCGCATCGGCGCCGAACCGCTCCACGATCGCGCTCGGGGCGACGACGTTGCCCTTCGAGCTCGACATCTTGTTGCCGTCTGAGCCGAGGATCATCCCCTGCGTGAACAGCGCCTGGAACGGCTCCTGGACGTCGACCAGCCCCATGTCGGCCAGCGCCTTGACGAAGAAGCGGGCGTACATCAGGTGCAAGATGGCGTGCTCGACGCCGCCGATGTACTGATCGACGGGCATCCAGGAGGCGAGCACGCGGCGGTCCCAGGCCGCCGCGTCGTTGCGGGCGTCGCAGTAGCGCAGGAAGTACCAGCTGGAGTCGACGAAGGTGTCCATCGTGTCGGTCTCGCGGCGGGCCGGTCCCCCGCAGGTGGGGCACGTGGTGTTGACCCAGTCCTCGGCCGCCGCCAGCGGAGAGCGCCCGCGCGGCTGGTAGTCCTCGACCTCCGGCAGGCGGACCGGAAGGTCCTCCTCGGGGACCGCCACCAGGCCACAGTGGTCGCAGTACACGACCGGGATCGGGCAGCCCCAGTAGCGCTGCCGCGAAACCAGCCAGTCCCGCAGGCGAAAGTTGACCGACGCATGCCCCGCCCCCTCGCGGTCCAGCCAGGCGACGATCGCCTCGCGCCCGGAGACCGCATCCATCTCGCTGAACTGCCCGGAGTTGACCAGCCGCTCGTCGTCGGTGTGGGCGGTAAAGGCCCGGTCCGCGGGCACATCGTCGGTTCCGGGGGGCGCCACCACGGTACGGATCGGCAGCTGCTGGGCACGGGCGAACTCGTAGTCGCGCTGGTCATGCGCGGGGACTCCCATGACCGCCCCGGTTCCGTACTCCATCAGCACGTAGTCGGCGACGAACATCGGAATCTGCTCGCCGTTGACCGGGTTGGTGACGGTGCGGCCCAGCGGAGCGCCCGTCTTGGGCTTGTCGGCCGCGCCGCGCTCTTCGACGGACTCGCCCAGGACACGGTTTACGTAGTCATGAACCTGTGCCTCGTATTCGGTTCCCGCCGCCAGCTTGAAGACGTCGGGGTGCTCGGGTGCCATCACGAAGAAGGTGGCGCCGAATAGCGTGTCGGGGCGCGTAGTGAAGACCGCATAGTCGATTCCCAGCGCCTCGCAGCGGAACGTCACTTCGGCCCCCTCGCTGCGGCCGATCCAGTTGCGCTGCATCGCCTTGACATGCTCGGGCCAGTCGATCGTGTCGAGGTCGTCGAGCAGGCGATCGGCGTAGGCGGTGATCCGGAGGAACCACTGCTCGAGCTGGCGCAGCTCGACCAGGTGGCCGCAGCGCTCGCAGCGGCCGTCGATCACCTGCTCGTTGGCCAGCACGGTCTGGTCGTACGGGCACCATTTGACCGCGGCCTCCTTGCGGTAGGCCAGCCCGCGCTCGAGCAGCTGGAGGAAGATCCACTGCGTCCATCGGTAGTAGCTCGGCTCGTGGGTGCCGAACTCGCGAGACCAGTCGATCGAAATCCCCCACCGGTGAAACCAATGGCGGTAGGCGGCAATCGAGCGGTCGGTGGCCACGCGGGGGTGAACCCCGGTCTTGATGGCGTTGTTCTCGGCCGGCAGGCCGAACGCGTCGTAACCCATCGGGTGCAGCACCCGGTGCCCGGTGCGCCGGTGAAAGTGCGCGATGGCGTCGCCCAGGGCGTAGTTCTTGAGGTGTCCGATATGGGGCTCGCCGCTCGGGTACGGCAGCATCTCGAGCACGTAGGACTTCTGCACCGCGCCGGGATCACCGGGATCGTTGGCGACCTCCCAGGTGCCCTCGCGAGCCCACAGCTCCTGCCAGCGGGGCTCTATCTGCTTTGGCTCATAGCGTCGGTCGGACATGTCCTGAAGCTCAGGTTACTTGCGCATTCCTGGCGCCGGTCCGAGGCCCGGCGACAGCCTGCGTGACGTACAGAGCGTTCATAAGCAGATGATCGGCCGGATCGAGCGGGCCGAGGGCGGGGCCGGCAGCTCGACTGCGCGTGGTGCGGGGCCCTCCCGGCGGCCGCGCTCCGACGGCGCCTGGGCCAGGTTCGAGAGCCCGGACGGCGACGGGATCCCCGGCGTGCCCGAGTTCATTGCGCGCCGCTGACCGAACGCGGCGGCTGCCCCGGTCATGTACTACCCTTGGGGGAGCTCGGAGGGGCTATAGCTCAGCTGGGAGAGCGCCTCGCTGGCAGCGAGGAGGTCGCCGGTTCGAGCCCGGCTAGCTCCATCACCTCCCCGTTCTGGGTATCCGCCGGTGGCCTGGAACGCGGTCGGGCGGAAACCGGGACGGCAACGAACTTCTCGGTGCCACGCCGCTTGACCCAGTCCACCAGCTGCTCGGAGGCCAGCGGCCGGCTGATGTAGAAGCCCTGGGCGACCTTGCAGCCCAGATGACGGAG
>DASXJY010000098.1:0-20395 GCA_036497115.1 Solirubrobacteraceae bacterium | reverse complement strand
GCGCGCCAGCACCACCCCCCGGTGCCGAGCCCAAATCGCGGCGAGTGCGTCGGGTGCGCCGCTGGAGGAGGTCACGGTTGCTCCCAGCCCACCAACACGGCCAGCTGAGTGGCAAGCGAGTCCAGCGCAAACGGCTTGCCGATGATCCCGGCGACCGGCAGCTCGCCGAGCCGTTGCCGGTCCTCGGCGCCGTCGGCGGCGGTGAGCATCACGACCGGAATGGCTCGGGTATCGGCGCCGGCGGCGAGTCGCTGCGCGACCGCCACCCCGTCGAGCCCGGGCATCACCACATCGAGCAGGACGGCGTCGGGCTGGTCGGCGCTGGCCCGGGCCAGCCCCTCCTCGCCCGAGCTGGCGGTGAGCACCTCCCAGCCCCGGATCGTCGCCAGGGCCAGCTTCGCCGCCTCCCGGATCAGGCTGGAGTCGTCAACGATCAGGATGCGGCGGGGAGTGGCGTCTGGGGACGGGGGCATCACGTGCTCTCCGTGTCTGTGTCGGCATAAACCGGCCCTGAATTGAGGCTTGACTAATCCCCGCCATCTGCCGACAAGTACACCATGCAGACCATCATCGACGGCCAGTTCGCGGGGCCCACACGACGCATCGCGATCGCCAGCGGCCTCATCGTCGTGCTCGTGGCGGTGGCGATCGGCGTCGTCCTGTTGCGATTTGACTCGAGTACCAGCAAGTATGAATCGGCGCTGGCGACCCAATCGGCGACCTTCACCACCAGTGAGGCGCGGACCTCGCTCTATGACATCCTGAACGCTGCCCGGCGCTTTGACACCACCGCCCGGGCGACGGATCGCGCCGGCGCCGGGGTGGCCCTGAGCCAGCTCCAGAGCGAGCTTCGCCAGCTGGCGCGAGCAGCGCGGACTGGAGCCGAAAGAGCCACGGTCAACGCGGCCAGCGCGGCGACTCCCCCCATCACCGCCGCGATCCGCTCGCTCGGCACGGCGGGCGGTCCCCGGGGCCGGGTGGCGGCGACCGACCAGCTGTCGGTCGCCCTGGAGGCCATGGACACCCACCTCGACGCGGTGGCCGCGGCCAACCGCCAAGCGGCGACCGCGGCCGTGAACTCGGCCCAGAGCAGCGCCGACTCGGCACGCCTGATCGGCTTTATCGCCGGGGGGCTGGCGATCCTGATGGTCCTGGCCCTCGCCGCCTACGTGGTACGACTGGTGGCCCGCCTGCTGGAACGGATCCGCGGGACCTCATTGCAGCTCAACGAGGCGGCCAACGAGATGCGGGCGGCGATGCGCGAAGCCGCGGCCGCGACGACCCAGCAATCGGCAGCGATCGCCGAGGTAGCGGCGACGCTCGAGGAGATGAGCGCCAGCTCGGCCGCGATCGCCGAGAACGCCCAGACCACGGCCACCGAGGCGCTCGAGACGGGTGAGCGCAGCCAGCAGATCGGCGAGGTGCTCGAGCTGATCAATGGGATCGCGGAGCAGACCAACCTGCTGGCGTTGAACGCCGCGATCGAGGCCGCCCGGGCCGGGGACGCCGGGCGCGGCTTCGCCGTCGTGGCCAGCGAGATCCGCAAGCTGGCCGAGCGGACGATGCGGTCAACCGGCTCGATCCGTCAGATCGCCACCGGTATCCAGGAGAAGAGCAACTCGACGATCCTGGCCACCGAGAACAGCATGGCCGCGACCGACCATCAGAAGGAGGCGGCTGAGCAGGCCGCCACGACGATGGTGGAAATCCGTTCCGCCGCCGAGCAGTTGGCCGCAGAGCAGCAGCAGCGGGCCGGCACGGCGGCCCATGTCGAGGAGCTGGTGCACGGGCTGGAAGGCATGCTCGCCCAGTACGGCGCGCAATCGCCCAACGGCAAGGGGATCCCCGAGCCCGATCACGCGCCGGTCGGTGGCTAGCGGTCGCCACCGGCGGTGAGAACCACTGGGGAAGCGGCGGTGGCGGCGATGTACCTCCGGGTCCGGCTCGGCAGTGAGCATTACGCCCTCGGCCTCGAGCACGTGCTCGAGGTGCTCGAGCTCGGCGACCTGACGCCGGTCCCGGGGGCGGCAGCGGCCGTGCTCGGCCTGCACAATCTGCGCGGCGAGATCCTGGCCTCCGTCGATCTCGCCGCCGTCCTGGGTCTCGCGACCACAGGCCAGGCGCGTCACCTGGTGCTCGTCGAGGACGGCCACCATCGGGCGGGACTGGCCGTCGACGAGCTGTTCGACCTGGCCGCGCTTCCCGAGCCGAGCGCGACCACCGGGTCTGAGTTCCTGCTCGGAGGTGCCCTGGTCGACGGGGCGCTGATCGGCGTCGTGGACGTCCCGGCGGTACTCGATTCGGTCGCCGCCGCGACCGTGTCGGAGGCGGCGTGAACACGGTCTCGCCCCAGCTGATGACGGTCTTTCGCGAAGAGGCGGAGGAGCGGCTGGGCGAAATCGCCAACTGCCTGCTCGCCGTCGAGGCCGGCCAGCCACCTCCGGACGCGATCGATCTCCTGTTCCGCCACGCCCATTCGCTCAAAGGCGCGGCGAGCATGGTCGGCCTGGAACAGGCCAGCGAGATCGCCAACAGCATCGAGGACGTGCTGGCACCGGCCCGCGAGGAGGGCGAACTGGCGCCCGAGCTCGTCGATTCGCTGCTGCAGGCGACCGATGCCCTGCGACAGGCCGTCAACGGCGAGCTTTCGCCGTCGCCCACGGCGACCCCGGCCTCGCGGCCTGATTCCTCCGTGAGGGTGGCCACCGAGAAGGTCGACCGGATGCTCGACGCCGTCGGTGAGGCGGTAATCCAGCGCCGCCGGGTGGAGCATCTTGTCGGTCCCCACGAGGTCCACAGCGACGAGCGGCTGGAGGAGGAGATCGATCGCGAACAGCGCCTGCTCGACGAGCTGCAGGAGGCCGTGCTGGACATGCGCACGCTGCCTCTCAGCTCGATCACCGGCCGTTTCCCGCGGGCGGTGCGCGACCTCGCCCTGAACGAGGGTAAGGAGGTCCGGCTCGACATCGCGGGGGTCGAGACCCAGCTTGACCGAGTCCTCCTGGACGGACTCGCCGACGCGATCACGCATCTTCTGCGCAACGCGATCGCACACGGCATCGAGGATCCGGACACCCGCGAGCGTGCCGGCAAGCCGCGGGTGGCCCGGCTGACCCTGCACGCCGAACCGCGCGGAGATCGCGTCGCCATCGAAGTGGCCGACGACGGCCGCGGCGTCTCGGCCTCGCTTTACGAGCAGGCGCAGCGCAGCGGCTCGCTGGTCGGCGTCCTCGCCGAGGCGGGCTTCTCGACCGCCGACGGAGTCAGCCCGCTGGCCGGGCGCGGTGTGGGGCTCGACGCCGTCAAGCGCCAGTGCGAGTCAGTGGGCGGCCGCCTGGAAATGGAGAGCGCGCCGGGGGAGGGGATGCGCGCGACGATTCTGCTCCCGGTCACGCTCGCCCTGTTCGACGCTCTGATCGTAGAGCGCGGCGGCCAGCGATACGGCTTCCCGATCGCCAGCGTGACCGAGGTGGTCGCGGTCGGAGACACGACGACCTTGGTGGGCCGCCCCTCGGTCGAGGTCCGTGGCGAGTCGATCCGGCTGGGCGACCTGGCCCGGGCTGTCGGCGCGGATCCGAGCGAGCTGCCCGCCTCGCCGCAGGCGCTGGTGATGGGAGAGCCGGGCAGCCGGGCCGCCATCGCCTGCGATCGGGTGGTGGGTCAGGAGGAGGTCGTAGTCAAGTCGCTGGGGTCGATGATGACCGCCGTCCCGGGTTATCTGGGCGCCGCCATCCTCAGCGACGGCGGAATCGTCTTGATCGTCGATCCTGCCTATGTCCTGCGCAACGCAGGTCGCTCTGCCACCGTCCGCCGAGCTCAGCCAACTGCCGTACCCGAGCCCAAAGACGCGGCCCGCGTCCTGGTCGTCGACGACCAGTTCATCGTCCGAGAGCTCGAGCGCAGCATTCTCGACACCGCCGGATATCAGGTCCAGACCGCCTGCGACGGACGGGAGGCGTTGCGGGCGATCTCCGACGGCGGCTCGTTCGATCTCGTCGTCAGCGACCTCCAGATGCCCGAACTCGACGGCCTCGGGCTGCTGGCGGCGATTCGCTCAGATCCCGAGCACGCGAGGCTGCCCGTGGTGATCGTCACCACGCAGGGCAGCGAGGACGATCGCCGCCGCGGCGCGGAGGCGGGGGCCGACGCCTACATCGTCAAGAACGAGTTCGACCAAAGCGCGCTTCTGGAGACCGTGGGCCGGCTGATCGGCCGATGACCACTCGCATCTTGATCGGCTCGAGCTCGCACGCCTTCGGCCGCGGGCTGGCCGATTCGCTCGAGCGCGACGGGGACCTGAGCGTCGTGGCAATCGTCGCTGACACCGCGGCGACGATCCAGGCCGCCCGCCGCCTACGACCCGAGATGATCGCGCTCGAGCTCGACCTACCGGCGGCCGGAGGGGTCCGGGCCACCCAGCGGATCATGGGTGAGAATCCGACCCGCATCGTGGTCATCGTCGCCCACGAGCAGCGGCAATCCTCGAACGCCGACGCTGCGCTGGCCGCCGGCGCAGTCGGCGTGATCCCCCGCTCCGCGGTCGATCTGGATGCTCCGGGCAGCGCCATGGGCGATGCCCTGCGACGGCGCTTCCGCCGCCTCGTCACGGCGCGGCTCACGGCAGCGCCCGGGTTCGGGCCGGCCGCGGCGCCCGTCGCGGCCGCCTCCCCGGTTCGGGCGACAGCCCCGGTGGCCCCGGCGGCGCTTGCGGCGGCGGCTCGGCGGGCGCCGCGCGACAAGCGGCGCGGTCTACGCCACGCCGAGGTGGTCGGTATCTGTGCCTCGACCGGTGGCCCGGGGGCCTTGGTCCGCGCTCTGCGCCCCCTGCCGGCCGATTTCGCGCTCCCCGTGCTCGTCGTCCAGCACATGGGCGGCGGGTTCATCGACGGACTGGTGCGGTGGCTTGACGCCGAGTTGCCGCTGCCGGTCGCGGTCGCCGCGGCCGGGGCGCCGCTGGTCCCGGGGGTCCACGTGGCGCCTGAGGGTGCGCACCTGGTTCTCGGCTCGGGACATCGGCTCGAGCTCGATCGCACTACTGTCGCCGGCAGCCATCGGCCCTCGGGCGACGTACTGTTCTCGAGCCTGGCCAGGGTCGCCGGGGCGGGCGCCGTCGCGGTGGTCCTGACCGGGATGGGACGAGACGGGGCGGCCGGCCTGGCCGAGGTGGCGGCCGCTGGGGGGCAGACGATCGCCCAGGACGAGTCGAGCTCCGCGATCTACGGGATGCCGCGGGCGGCGGCCGAGGTGGGGGCCCAGAGGATCGTCGCGCTGGAGGCAATCGGACCGCTGCTCGCGTCCCTGGACCGAAACGACGCCCGGTGAGCGCGGAGGCCGTTGATCGCGTCGCCGCGCTGATCAGGCGGGAGAGCGGGATCGTGCTCGGCGGCTCGCAGCTGCCCTCGCTGCGGGCGGCGATCGCGCGGGTGGCGCCGGGCATGACCGCCGACCAGCTGCTGTCCCCTCAGACGTCGCCGGAAACGCTGGAACGGCTGATCGACGAGGTCACGGTTCGAGAGACCTTCTTCTTTCGCCATCGCTCCGAGCTCGACAAGATCGACTGGCCCGGTGCGATGCGGATGGCGCGGGCCCGGGGCTCGAACGCGATCCGCGTGTGGATCGTCGGTTGCGCGTCCGGCGAGGAAGCCTACACCGTCGCGATCCTGGCCTGCGAGGCGCTCGGCGCCTCGGCCCCGGTGCGCATTCTGGCCACCGACATCGCGCCGACGGCGCTGGCCGAGGCCAGGCGCGGGTGCTACGGAAACCGGGCTGTGCGGATGCTCGAAAGCGACATTCGCCGGCGCTATTTCACCCTCGACTCGGGAAGGCTGCGCGTTGGTGACCGGCTGCGCGCGATGGTGTCAGTCAGCGCGCACAATCTGGTCCGCGACAGGATTCCGCCGCTGGGTTGGCCCCCGTTTGACCTGATCCTGTGCCGCAACGTCCTGATCTATTTCGACCAGCAGACGGTCGACCGTCTGGTGGTGTCGCTCCAGGCCGCGCTGTGGCCCGACGGCCGCCTGTTGCTCGGCGCCGCCGATCGCATCTCGGGACGGGCCGTGCGATCCCCGCCGCGCGTGCCCCGCCGGCCGACCCGGGGGCCACATCAGCCGGCCCAGGCCGGCTCGTCGTCACCGTCCCCGCCCCCAGCCAGGGCTTCGCTGCCGCGGGCCAAGGCCGCTGCTGGCGCCGGTCAGCCGGCGGCCGACGGCGAGGGGCGGCGTGAGCGTCTCTCGCGGGCGCTGCAAGCCGCCGACCGCGGCGATCTCGAGGCCGCCCTGCAGATCGCCGGGGACGCGCTGGCCGAGGACCCCCTCGATGCCGAGGCCCACTACATCACCGGCGTTGCGGAGCTCGCGCGCGACGCACCCCAAGCTGCGGTCCAGTCGCTGCGGCGAGCCCTCTACGCCGATCCCAAATCCAGTTTGGCCGCCTTTCACCTGGCTCGCGCCCACGATGCCCTGGGAGAGCGGGGGCCGGCGCGACGGGCTTACCAGCAGGTTCTGCGCACGCTCGAGCTCGATCCACAGGAGCATTCCATCGCCCAGTCGCGAGATCTCGCCGCCGTCACCAACGCCTGCCGGTCCCGGCTGCAGGCTCTGGTCGGCGACAGCTAGCGATCGGTCACGCCGCCGATCCGTCAACCGGTCCGAGAACTGTTCAAGTCGCAGTGGCCCGACGTCGATAGTCCCCTATGGATGGTGTCGGTCCATCGCCTGGGGGACCTCCCGCTCGCATTCTGTTTGTCGAGGACGACGAGCTTTTTGCCGCCGTGGCGATGGAGATCGTCGGGCCGCTGGCCACCGTGCGGTGGACGCAAAGTGCCGAGGAGGCACTGGCCGCGCTGCCGAGCGAGGACTGGGACCTCGTCATCGCCGACGTCAACCTTCCCGGCCGCAGCGGACTCGAGCTGGCCCGGGAGGCCAAGCGCGCGCTTCCGTACGTCTCCACGCTGATCCTGACCAGCAGTGCCAGCCTGGACACGGCAGTGGGAGCTCTGCGCTCCGGCGCTGACGACTTTCTCACCAAGCCGGTCGACGGCCCGGCGCTCGCCGCCAAGGTGCAGGCGCTGATCGCCGCCACCCGTGACCAAAAGGCCCAGACCCGTGCCGTGGTCCTGGCCATCGGGGCGCACCCCGACGACGTCGAGATCGGTTGTGGAGGGATTCTGCTGCGCCACCTGGCCAGCGGCGACCAGGTCAACATCCTCACGCTGACCGGGGGCGAGGTTGGCGGGGTGGTGTCCGAGCGGACGCTCGAGTCTCAGCGCGCCGCTGAGCTCATGTCCGCCCGCCTGTTCTTCGGTGACCTGGCTGACACCCGGGTCAGCGTCAGCGATGGCGGTGTCGCCATCGGGCTGATCGAGCGTGTCATCGCCGAGACCAATCCCTCGATCATCTACACCCACAGCCGGCACGATGTCCACCAGGACCACCGCAACGTTCACCAGGCCACGCTCGTGGCCGCCCGCAAGGTGCCCCACGTCTACTGCTACCAGGCACCCTCGGCGAACATCGAATTCCACCCCACCCGGTTCGTGGCCGTCGATGAGTGGGTGGACCGCAAACTCGAGGTGATCGGCGCGTACAGCTCGCAGGTGAAGATCCGGCGCTACCTGCAGGAGGACATGCTGCTGGCCACGGTGCGCTACTGGAGCCGGTTCGGCTCCTCACGCTACGCCGAGCCCTTGGAGATCGTCCGTGACAGCGAGACCACCCCGGTTCCGGCCGAGACCGCCTCCTCTGACCTGCAAACCAACCTGATCGAGGCTCATGTCCCCTGACCCGACCCACACCCCCCGCGTCCTCGTCACCGGCGTGGGCGGCCCATCCGGAATCTGCCTCCTGCGCGCTCTGGCTCCGCGGCCGGTGACCCTGCTCGCCGGCGACATCGATCCCTACGCCGCCGGCCTGTACCTGGTCGAGGCCGAGCAGCGGGTGATCCTGCCCCGGGGCGACGACGAGCAATTCACCGCCACTGTCCTGTCCTGGTGTGAACGTCACTCGGTTGATGTGGTCGTCCCCACTGTGGACAGCGAGCTGATCCCCCTGGCCGCGAGCCGTGAGCTGTTTGCCCGGGCCGGGGTTGCACTCGTACTCGCGCCGCTGGAGACGTTGCGGGTGTGCCTGGACAAGTGGACACTTCACTCACGCTGTCACCGCCAGGTGCGCGTACCCGAGACGATGCTCGTCGACGTGGCCTTCGACCCCGCTGCGGCACCGCTGCCGGCGATCATCAAGCCCCGTGTGGGGAGTGGATCGCGCGGGATCCACCGCGTCGACCGCGTCGAGCAGCTCGAGCGCCTGGACCGGGACGGCTCGCTGCTCGTCCAGGAGCTCCTGCCCGGCCCCGAGTACTCCCTCGACGTGCTGGCCACCGCGACCGGACGGGTGATCGCGGTGGTCCCGCGCGAGCGCCTGAAGGTCGACTCCGGCATCGCGGTCACCGGCCGCACGCACCATGACGAGCGCCTGCAGACAATCGGCCGCGAGGTCGCCGAGCTGATCGGGCTGACCGGGGTGGCCAACGTGCAGGTCAAAGGCGATGTCCACGGCGAGCCGGCGCTGCTCGAGGTCAACCCGCGCTTTCCCGGAACGATGGCTCTCACCGTGGCCAGCGGACCCGACATGCCCTGGCTCTGCGTCGCCGACGCGCTCGGCGAGCCCATGCCCCAGGATTCCCTGCCGTTCGCTGACATCGCGATGGTGCGCTTCTTTCAGGAACGCTTTTTGTCCTTCGATGAGATCACGAGCCTGCAGGGCGCCGTGATCGAGCCTTCGGCGGTGCCGGCATGATCGGCACGCGGCAGGACATGCACGTGCACTCCACGTTCTCCGATGGCCGCGACACGATCGAGGCCAACGTCGCCGAGGCCGAGCGACTCGGTCTGCGCGAGCTGACCTGCGTCGACCACGTACGCGCGGCCACCGACTGGGTGGGTGAGTACGTCGCCGCGGTGCGGGCGGTGGACAACGACACACCGGTGCAGCTGCGGTGCGCCGTCGAGGCCAAGCTCCTGGACACGGCGGGCGATCTCGATCTGCCGCCCGGCCTCTCCGGCATCGACGCCATCTACGCCGCCGACCACCAGGTGCCGCTGAGCGACGGACCGCATTCCCCGAGAGAGGTCAAGGGCCTGATCGCCGACGGCGTCCTGTCCGGCGCCGAGGTTGTGCAGGCGATCATCGCCTCGACCTCGGCCGCCCTGCAGCGTCACTCGCCGGTGGTCATCGCCCATCTGTTCAGCGTGCTCCCGAAACTCAACCTGGACGAGCGCGAGGTGCCCCTGGCGCTGCTCGAGGACCTCGCCGAGGTCGCCGCCGACCGCGACGCCCGGATCGAGATCTCTGAGCGCTGGCGGTGCCCGAACGCGCGGACCCTGCGTCCCTTCCTGCGCCGGGGGGTCCCGGTCCTGCTCAGCACCGACAGCCACCGCAGCGACACGATCGGCCGCTACTCCTACTGCACGGCGGTTCGCGCCGAACTGACGGACGCCGGGTCGCCCGTCGCGTCCTAGTACCACCAGGGGGGCGAGTGCTCGACATCTTCCTGGCCGCGCTCGTGTTCATGGGCGCCGTGCCGCTGATCGCCGGGTGCTTTCAGTTCGGCCTGGCCGGACTGCACTGTTTCCGGCGGCGATCGCAGGTGCAGGGAGACATCTATCCGCGCGTGGCGGTGGTGATCCCGGCCTGGAACGAAGCCGCGGTCATCCCCCGAACGCTCGACCAGCTCGCGCGGCTGGAGTACCCGCGCGACCGGCTGCGCATCTATGTCGTCGACGACGCCAGCACCGACGAGACACCGGAGCGGATCCAGGCCAAGGCCGCCCAGTATCCAGGACTCGTGTTTCACCTGCGCCGCGAGCGCGGTGGCGAAGGCAAGGCGCAGACGATCAACCACGGCCTGCGGCGGATCCGGGCCGAGGGCTGGTACGAGGCCGTCCTGGTGATCGACGCCGACGTGATCTTCACCGCGGGCTCGCTGCGCCGGATGGCCCGTCACCTGGCCGATCCCGCCGTGGGCGCCGCGACCGGATACATCAAGGAGGGCAGCCGGCCGGCGAACTTCATGAACCGCTTCATCGCCTACGAGTACATCACCGCCCAGGCGGCGGCGCGGCGGGCGCAGAACCTCCTCGGCGTGCAGGCCTGCCTCGCCGGTGGCGCTCAGCTGATCCGTCGGGAGAGCCTGGTGGCCGCGGGCGGTGAGATCGACACCAGCACGCTGGCCGAGGACACGGTGACCACGTTTCGGATCCAGCTGGCCGGCAAGCGCGTCGTATTCGAGCCTTACGCGACAGTGTGGGCCGAGGAGCCGCGCGGAGTCGACGCCCTGTGGAAGCAGCGGCTGCGGTGGGCGCGCGGCAACGTCCAGGTAACGCGCATGTTTCGCCACGTGTGGTTTCGGCCCTGGCGCCCGGGGAACCTCGGCCGCCTGAGCTTCGCCCTGATCTGGTTCTCGGTCCTGCTGATGCCGGTGTTTCTGGTCAGCGCCTCGGCGGGCCTGATCACGCTGTTCTTGACTGACCGTGTGTTCGCCGAGCACGTCTTCCGCGGGCTGTGGGCGAGCAATGTCGTGGCCTATCTGTTCATCACCCTGTCAGGGTTCTCGATCGATCTCCGCACGGCGCGGATGTGCTGGCGCGAAGGCCTGGCCTTCCCCGGCTTGGTCAGCCTGCTGGTGATGCTGTACACGATCCTGCCGGGTCCCTTCGTCAGCGACGGAAGCAGCCTGCTGCGCGATCTGGGAATCCATCCCACCGCCCAGCTGGGAGACGCGCTGACGCTGTTCGCCTACGCCTGGCTCACCGTCTCGATGCTGGCGGCGATGGCGATCAGGCGGGTCGAGCGCCACCGATGGCTGGCCTGGCTGTCGGCTCCGCTGATCTATGTCGTCGGCTACGGCCCGCTGTTGTGCGCGGTGACCGCGACCGCTTACGTCAAGGAGCTGCGCCACGCTGAAATGCGCTGGGACAAGACCGAGAAGCTCGGCGCGGTGGGTGAGCTGTCGTGAGCGCTCCGGCTGACCTTCCCCGGCTTCCCTCCGAACCTGAGCTGGCCGCCGAGGCCGCCGACGAGGAGCGCGCCGAGCGCTGGCTGCTGGTGCGCCAGGTGGCGATCGTGCTGGCGCTGACGGCGCTGGTGCTGTCGCGGGTGTTGCTCGGCTAGATGTCGCGGGATCCCGGCCGCTCACGCTGTCGCCGGCGTCGTGCTGGGATCCGCGGTCACCTCGGGGCCGGCGTTGGCCGCTGAGCGAGCGAGCACATCGGCGGCGATCACCACGCTGTTGACGATGCGGTCGGTCTCCTCGGCCAGCGGAGCCGTCGCCCCGACCCGGGCGCTCAATGCCTGCTGGGTCTCGCGCAGCGGCGGCAGTGGGCCTGGCCTGCGGTGCTGGTGCGCCGCCAGCGCGAGCTCGGCGAGCGCCGAGTCGAGCTGCTCGGCGAGGATGCCGGCCTCGGCCGGCGCCGGCGACACGCCCTGATCGAGGTACGCCTCCAGGGCCAGGGCGCCGTCGGCCAGGCGCCGCAGGCTTGCCAGCAGTCCGCTGGCCTGGGCGGAGCCCATCCCGGTCGGCTTGCCCGCCGGCTCGTCGAGCGCGCGCTGCACGGCTGCCTCGGTGTTGGTGCGGGCAACGCGTCCCCGGCCCCGCGCCCGGCGCACCTCGTCTCGGTCCCAGGCGGTCGGATGCAACCACCCGGCGAGCACCGCGCGCAGGAACGCCCGGTCAGCGTCGATCAGCTCGGCTGCCGTATCGGGCAGCGTGGAGCGTTCCCAGGTCGGCCACAGCGCGTAGAAGCCGAGGGTCAGAGTGGCTCCGATCACCGAGGCCACCAGGCGCTGAAGGGCGGTCACGTATTCCTGGCCGCCACCGAAGCTGACCAGGAACACGATGAACGAGGTGACCGAGATCGTGAACAGGGCGTAGTTGGCCAGGATGAAGGCGAAGATGCCGACGGCAAACACGGTGGCCAGAGCGGCGAGCGCGTAGGGGCCGGGATGGAAGGCGACGGCCACCAGCGTTGCCAGCACCGCTCCCACTGCGGTGCCGATGTAGCGCTGGAGTCCGCGGGTGAATGTGGACCCGAAGTCAGGTCGCAGGACGAACAGGACGGTCAGGGGCACCCAGTATCCATGGGGTAGATCGACCGCCCGGTAAAGCGCGGCGCCGGCCCCTGCCGTCGCGGCGAGCCGGATTGCATGCCTGAAGGCGCTCGAGCGAAGGGTCAGGTTGGTGCGCAGGATCGGGCGTACGCCGCGGGTGAGCAGCTCAGGGCGGCGTGGGCGCCGATGACGGAGCGGATTCTCAGGCGGTGGCCCTTCTCCCTGCCATGACATGGCCAGGTCCACGGCGCCACGCAGCTCGGCACGCACCGACGTGCCGCATTTCAACCAGGCGCCGAGCTGCGCGGCAAGCTCGGCATCTCCGGCGGCGCGGCGGCGCTCCTGCTCGGCGCCCAGCGCCTCGACCGCCGCATCGAGGCGGGTCCGCAGCGCGGCGATGTCGGCCTGCCACCGTCCACTGTCGAGTGCGGCGGCGACTGCCGACAGGGCGCCCGCCGCCGCCTCGCCGGCCAGCGTGAGCGCGCCGGCCGCGCCCGGGTCGCGCGACTCGAGGTCGACCCGGGCGTTGCGCAGCGCCACGAGGTCGAGGTACGTGCGGTCGGCCTCGTCGACGAGCGTGCGAAACGCCTCCCCGGCCGGGCTCGGCGCCGCTACTGCGCCCTCGGCGAGATCCAGCGTCTGGCGAGCTGCGTCGAGACCGGCGATCACCGGTGTCCGCAGCTCCGCGTCGCGAGGATCGCCGATCCACGCGGCCAGGGCCCGGTAGAGCCGCGCGATGGCGGCCCGTTCCGGACGGTGCGCGTGCACCCGCCACAGGACAAGCACCAGTGCCACTTGAACCAGGCCGCCGACGAACGCCAGCCCGGCACGCTCGGCGGAGTGCAGGGCGTCGGCCGGATAAGCCGCGACCAGGACCATCGACAGCGGCGCCATCAGCGCGACGAAGTAGGTCGGCAATCCCAGGGCGATGAACATCCCCGCGCCAAAGCTCCACAGGGCCAGGAGCACGACCGCGATGACGTCGTAGCTGCCGGTGACCTCCCCCACGAAGGTCGACAGGGCTGCTGCCACCGCGGCGATCAGCATCGCCCGCACGCGACCCCGATACGGGATGCCGGAGTCGGTCAGGCCGATCAGCGTGGCGCCGCCGGAGATTGCTATGCCCTCGATCGTGTAGCCGGTGGCCACGCCGGCGAACAGAGGGATTCCGACGCCGAGCGCGTAGCGCGCGGCCCGGCCCGGCTCAAATCCGCCCCGGTCAAAGCGCGTGATCCCAGCGACGATGCGCCGCAGTGCGCTCGGCGGTCCGCTGAGGATCAGACCTGAGCCGGTCAAGGTCGGGATGCTACGTCGCCTCCCGGAGCCGGTGGTGGTACAGCCGTGGTTCCCGGCAGCACGACGGCCGCTGGCCCGGTGGGTGCTCTTGTACCATGGCGCTCGCGTGGCGAGGGGAGCCAAATCCGTCCGACCTCTGGCAGGCCGGGTCGCCCTCGCCATGTGCGCGGGGCTGACTCTCGCGGCCTCAGACACCGCGGTTGCCCCCGCGCGCTCGCCCTCGGCGGGCGGCCACTCGGCAATTCGCGTTTCCCCGCCGCCTGAGCGCAGGGTGATCCTGCTGGGTCTGCGCCAACGGGGCAACCCAGCCAGGTTCGTGACCCAGGTTTCCGACCCCGCGTCGCCCCTGTACCGACACTTTCTCTCGTTGGGCCAGTATCAGAACCGGTTCGCGCCCAGCCGAGCCGACCGCGGGCGCGTCTTGCGGTATCTCGCCGCCCAGCGCGGAGTGGCAAGCGTGGCGCTGAGCTCGGACCGGTCGCTGGTCTTGGCCGTAGTGACACCGCAGGCCGGGCGGCGGATCTTCTGCACTCGGGGGGCGGGGGCACCGACCGGTGGCCTGTGCATACCCAGGTCGCTACGGCGTTCGGTGCGCGAGATCTCAGCTGGTGAGGTCTATGAGGTCAGCGGCACCCCCCGGCGCAGCGGCAAAGGCAGCGCCCGTGAGTCGGGCAGTAACCGTGAATCCAGCCGCGCCCGTGAATCCGGCCGCGCGACGGCCGGCAACTCTCAGGGGTGCCGGGCGGCAACCAAGGCAGGCGAGTTCACCCCCGGGCAGCTGTCAACCGCCTACGGAGCCGACCCGTTGCACTCCCGCGGCCTCGACGGTTCTGGAGTCCGCATCGACACACTGAGCTCGCAGGAGGTCGATACCAGCGGATTCAAGACCTGGGCACGGTGCTTCGGACTCGCCACTCCAGTGGTGCGACAGTTCGCGATGCCCGGGGCCAGCCCGGACACCGCAACCGCCCCGGAGGAGACAGTGCTCGACGTCGAGGCCCTCGCCTCGCTGGCGCCGGGCCTGCAGCGAATCACGCCGATCTTCGTGCCCCTGGATCAAGGCTTCAGCAACTCATTCCTGCTGTTCATGTTCGGAGCGCTTGATCCATCGCGCCAAGGCGGGAGGCTGCCGGACATCCTCTCGATCAGCGATGGTGTCTGCGAGAGCCGCTTCACCCACGATCAGCTGCAGCTCGGCCAGCGACTGCTGACCCAGGCGGCTGCGCTGGGCATCACGACACTCGCCGCGTCCGGAGATCTGGGCTTCCAGGGCTGCTTCATCAACCGGCCGGGGGCGCTGTTTCCCAGCAGCTCACCGTTGACCACCAGCGTGGGCGGAACGGACTTGAGTTTGACCCCGGACAATGAGATCGCCGATCAGATCGTCTGGTCGACGTTTGCCAGTCAGCCCAGCCAGGGGGTCGGCACCGGCGGCGGTCCCAGCAAGGTCTGGCGACGCCCAACCTTCCAGCAGGCTCCGGGAATCGGCCCGCAGCTTCAGCGCGGTACCGGGACCCGGCTCACCCCCGACGTCGCCGCCATGGCCTCGTTCGTGCCGGGCCTGGCCGTCTTCGACAAGGACGGCGGCGGCTGGGGGGTCGGTGGGGGAACCAGCACCGCGACGCCCCTTACCGCCGGGATCGTGGCCCTGGTTCTGGAGCAGGAGCGAGGCGCCCGCCGGCCGCGCCTGGGGTCGCTGTCGCCGCTGCTCTACCAGCTGGCGCGGGGACCCGACTACGACTCGATCTTCTTCGACGTCACGCAGGGGACGAGTTCGCGCCGCCCGCACTCGGCCCTGGGGCGCAGCCCCGCCGGCGGTGCCGCGCAGCCCGGATACGACCTCGCCACCGGGCTCGGCTCACTCAACGCGGCCGCGTTCGCGGATGCCGTGGCCGCGCAGTAGGCGCCGACCATGTCCGTGCCTCAGGAGCCTTCCTGCGCCCGGCTCTCCTCGATGTCCTCGGCGACGCGCTCCTCGAACGGCTTGAGCTTCTCGTACAGCGTCTCGGGCGCGACCTCGGTGCCGGGCTCCCCGACCAGCCACGGGGCAGCCTCAACGGCTGTCCGCCACGCCGCCTCCTGGACGTCGGTGTCCTGCGGAGCCGCGACGTCTGACCCCACCGGCTCGAGCTTGTCCAGGTAGACGTTCTTGTACTGCCCGCGCTCCTCCTCGTGATAGGTGATGCGCACACGCTTGCCCTCGAGCTCCTGGGCGCGCTTGCCGATCGCCTCGCGGAACGTCGTGTAGGCCTGCCCGTCCTCGTCGCGGGCCACATACCGACAGTTGCCCCCGCGCGTCGGCACCGACTTCACATCCGCGAGAACCGAAACGACCTCCATAGGGGATCGTTACCCGGCAATCACCGGCCGGTCACGAGGAATCGGCGAGCTGACGGGCCAGTTGGTAGAGCTGGCTGCTCAGTCCGGCCATCCGCTGCTCGTTGTCGTCGTAGAAGCCCCGCCCGCTCTTGACGCCGAGCCGACCTTCCTCGATGTGCTGTTCGATCGTTGTCGACGCGGTGCGATCCGTGGCCAGCTCTGGATAGAGGGCGTTGGAGATGTCTCGCAAGGTGTCGTGGCCGATCAGGTCGGTCATCTGGAGCGGGCCGAACACGGGGATGAAGGCGCGCAGGGTGGTCTGGACCATCGAGTCGAGCTCGAGCGGATCGACGGCCCCGATGTCGACGAGGTGAAGCATCTCGCGCAGCAGCGCGAACCACACCCGGTTCCACAAAAAGCCGGGGATCTCCTTATGGACGCGAACGGCTCGCAATCCTGTCTCAGCGCAGAAGCGCATCGTGGTCTGCACCGTCTCACCGCTGGTGCGCTCTCCGGCCACGACTTCCACGAAGATGATCAGCTGCGTCTGCACCGGATGGACGACGATCGCTCGCTCGGGCTGGGCCATGCCCGCGGCCAGGCGGGTCATGGGAAAGTTGGATGTCGAGCTCCACAGGAGCGCGTCGGGGGCGATCACCGCCTCGATATCCCGATAGCAGGCCGCCTTGACCTCGGCGTCCTCGACGATCGACTCCATGACCGCGGCGCAAGGGGCCAGCGCGGTGCCCAGGTCGTCGTGGGTGGAGACCCGAGCCAGCACGCCGTCGACGGCCGAAGACTCCACGGCCCCGGTCTGCGCCAGCGTGGACAGGCTCGCGCGCAGCCGGTCGTGCAGCGTGCTTGCCGACGCCGAGGGCGACCACGCCCGCACCTCGTAGCCAGCCAATGCGAACTGCTGGGCGAACAGATGCCCGATGTAACCCGGGCCGACCAGGCCGACCGGTCCGTCGAGCGTTCGAGTACCAGCCACCAGCGCCAAGCTAGCGGGTTTGGCAGATCAGAGACAGGGCGCCTCTATAGTCTCGGCTTCAGTGGGGACTCTGGCATACCTGGGGGGGAAGTCGGTGGCGGCGGCCGGCGTTGTGCTGGCGCTGGCGGCGTCGAGCGCAAGTGCAATCGACCCACTGTCGCCGACTGCGTCGCCGGTCCCGGCAACCGTCACCAACGCGATCTCGCGGGTTGAGGCCAAGGCGCGCTACCGGCACTCCACCTGGGGCCTGTTCGCTGCCGACGCGCACACCGGGCAGGTGCTGCTCTCGCAGAACCCCGAGAAGCTGTTCACCCCGGGCTCGACGCTCAAGACCTACGCCGCGGCGTCCGTCCTGCACGAATACGGAGCCAACCATCGCTTCCGGACGCCCGTCTTTCGCACCGCCGGCGTTCGCCATGGCGCGCTGCGCGGCAACCTGGTGCTCGTGGCCTCGGGCGACTTCAGCTTCGGCCTGCGCGACCGCCCGCATGGGATCCAGGCCTACAACACCGCGCCGCAGCTCGATCACAGCGACGCCGACGGCACCCCCGGTGCGACATTGGTCGCGCATTCCAATCCGCTGTCCGGCGTCGAGCAGCTCGCGCGCCAGGTTCGCGCGTCCGGGATCCGGAGGGTCAACGGCAACGTGGTCATCGACGACCGCCTGTTTGCCACGTACTCCGGCTGGCCCGATGGTGCCGTTTCGGCGGTCGGGATCAACGAGAACTTCCTCGACATCACCGCCCGGGCGACACGCCCAGGGCGCCCGGCCCGGATCTCCTACCGGCCGCACACCGCCGCGTGGCACGTGCGCTCCGCCCTCAAGACGGCCCCCCGAGGCTCTGCGCCGTCCTGGCAGGTCACGCAGACCGGCCCCGGGGAGGTCACCGTGAGCGGCACCGTGCCCGCCGGCGACGGACCCTTGCTCCAGGTATTCCAGATCCCCAACCCGGCCGCCTTCGCCCGCACTGCGTTCATCGAGGCGCTGCGCCGCGCCGGCGTCGCCGTTGCCGCACGGTCCACGGGGCCCAACCCGCGCAACCTACTGCCGCGTAGTCGTCGCTATCGAACGAGTCGACGGGTGGCGCTACGGGTATCGGCGACGCTGGCGCAGACGGTGAAGGTGATCCTCAAGGTCAGCGCCAACCGCGGTGCCGACCTGCTCGTGTGCCTCGTCGCGGCCAGGCACGGCCAGCGAGAATGCCCCAACGGTCTGCCCTTCCTCCAGAGCAACGCCGCGCGTCTGGGGTCGCCGCCCGACGTCACCTTCGCCTTCGACGGCGCCGGCTCCGACGATCGCGACCGCATCAACCCGGCCGCGTTCACGACCTTCCTGCGCCGCGTGCTGCTGACGCCCTACGGGTCCGCGCTGCGCGCTGCCCTCCCGGTTGTCGGGGTCAACGGGACGCTGGCCACCCTGGGCAAGGGAACCCCCTCGGTCGGCAGGATCCAGGCCAAGCCGGGCAACCGCGTCGCCTTCGCCACACCGGCGCTGGGGATCGCCGGGGCCTCGAACTTGGCCGGTTACATCGACACCAAGAGCGGACGTACGCTCGTGTTCGCCAACCTGATCGGCAACATCCCACTGACCGCTGAGCTGCCCGAGATCTTCTCGATCTTCGGCGATCAACAGCTGATCAACGGCGCCATCCAGCAGGGCTACTGATTCGTTCCGGCCGTTCGCGGGCTGAGTCGCCGGCCGGTTTTCAGCAGGCCCAGCTCCGGTTCAGCGGCAACCTTCCGAGGGATGCAGGCTGACCGTCGGGGTGTTTCCATGCCCCGCTTCCGGGTAGCTCACTCCTAACAACTTGACTGGAGAATAGGGATGCCAAGAGACGTACAGGATGTTGTCAAAGAGTTGGTGCTCAACGCCATAAAGAGTTCTCAGGATAACTCTCGAAATGGTAAATCGAGTGGTGGCGGGCCCCTGTCCGGAATGAAGGGTATTGCGGCGGGCGCCGGCGCAGCGGCCCTTGCGCCCCTGGCCATCAAGGGTCTCGGCAACGCCGCAAAGTCGCTTGGCGTCGATCAGGTCAGTGACGTGGCTAAATCGCCGGGCAAAGCGCTGAAGGGCGTGACATCCAATCTCGGCGACAGCGTGGGGTCGGGGATCGGAGACAAGGTCACTGACAAGGTCGACGAGGCGGGTGGTCCCGGAGGCGTTCTCAAAGACACCGTGAAGGGCGCGCTGCCGTTCGGCGGCGGAGGAGGCGGAGGAGGCAGCAAGGGAGGCGTCGAGGGGGTCGGCAAGGGCCGGCGAATGCCAGTCCAGCAGAGCGTCGACATCGGCATCCCGATTGAGTCGGTCTACAACCAGTGGACACAGTTCGAGGACTGGCCCACGTTCATGCACCGGGTCACACGTGTCACCCAGGAAGATGACTGCACGGTGTCCTTCGCGGCGAAGATCTGGGGTAAGACCAAGGAGTTCACGGCAAAGATCGAAACCCAACGCCCCAACGAGCGGATCAAGTGGAAGGTAAGCGAAGGAATGACCCACACCGGTGTGGTGACATTCCACGAACTCGGGCCCAACCTCACCCGCGTCCTGGTCTCGCTCGATGTGCAGCCGGGGAGCTTGATCGAAAAGGCGGCGCGCGGAATGCGGCACGTGAAGCGTGCGGCGCGCGGCGACCTGCACCGCTTCAAGGCGCTGATCGAGATAGCCGAGCATGAGACCGGCGCCTGGCGCGGAGTGATCGAGGAGGGCGAACTCGTCGAAGAGCATGATCCGAGCTACGACGAGGACCGCGAGTACTCCGACATCGAGGACTTCGTCCAAGACTCCGACGAGGATGAGGACGAGGACTCGGAGGAAGAAGGCAGCGAGGAAGAGGAGGACGACAGCGGCGAGGCCGAGCAGAACGAGGGCGGCGGCGACGACGAAGAAGAGGCCGAGGAGCAGCCCCAGGCTCGACGCCCCCGACGCCGGCAGCAATCGCGCAACGGCGGCCAGGAGGATGACTCAAGCAGCCAGCGCCGTCGGCCGGCGAGGTCGAGCCGGTCTCGAGGCTCGAGCAACAGCGGCGAAAGCAGCGGAGGCTCGAGAAGCTCGAGTTCAGGATCATCGCGTAGCCGCTCCAGCTCAGGTCGCGGGTCGTCGGATAGCCAGTCAAGCGGGCGGCGCACGCGTTCGCGCAGCAGCAGAGCTAGCTGACGCGGGGGCGACATGGCAATTGACATAAGACGAGTTGTCCAGACTGTCGTCGAATCGGCACTCGACCAGCCTTCCGCGCCGAGCAAGGAGAAGAAGCCGCTCCTCTCCGGTGGACGGGCGATGCTGCTCGGCGCGGGACTGCTGACCGCGGGGCGCTTGGTGGCCAGTTCGCGAGGAAGCGGAATTGTGCAGTCGCTTCAGGAGCGATAGGCTGACAGAGACCACGACGAGGAGCCGGAGGCCGAGGACGAGCAGGACTTCGACGACGAGCAGGAGGAGGAGCCCGAGCCTGAGGCCGAGGAGGATGAGGACTTCGACGACGAGGAGGAGCCCGAGCCTGAGGCCGAGGAGGATGAGGAGTTCGACGACGAGGAGGAGGAGCCCGAGCCCGAGGCCGAGGAGGATGAGGACTTCGACGACGAGGAGGAGGAGCCCGAGCCCGAGGCCGAGGACGATGAGGAGTTCGACGACGAGCAGGAGGAGGAGCCCGAGCCTGAGGCCGAGGAGGATGAGGACTTCGACGACGAGGAG
>DASXJY010000097.1:0-8948 GCA_036497115.1 Solirubrobacteraceae bacterium | reverse complement strand
GGGCTCCGGATCGCACTCGGCGCCGAGCCACTGCCGGCCGTAGGTCCGCATGTCCTCGATCAGGGGAACCAGAGCCCGCCCCTTCGTGGTCAGCACGTACTCCACGCGCGGTGGGACCTCCGGGAACGTCTGGCGCTCAACGATCCCCTCCTCTTCGAGGGCGCGCAACCGCAGCGACAGGGTCCGGGGACTGATTCCGGCCAGTGACCGCTCCAGCTCGCAGAAGCGCGAGCGTCCTTCGGCCAGGTCCCGGATCACCAGCAGGGTCCACTTCCCGCAAACGATCTCGGCCGTTCTGCAAACCGGACAGGTATCTCTGTCAACCATCAGAAATCCCAGTCTAGCGCAATGCTTCACGAACTGAAGCGAATCCCGAGGCGCCGGGCAGCGCGCTGGTCCGCCATCTGAACCGCGCCGGACAGCCAGATGCCGCCCGGGATCAGGACGCCGGGCGGCGCGAGACCGGCTGGCGGCGGCGAAGGCCGGCCTACGCCACGTCGCGGAGCTTCTGTGCCTCCGCGAGCGACTGCAGCTTCTTGAGCGACTGGTTTTCGATCTGGCGAATCCGCTCGCGGGTCACGTTGAACGTGCGACCGACCTCGTCCAGGGTGCGCGGGTGCTCACCGCCGAGCCCGTAGCGGAGCTCGAGTACGCGCCGCTCGCGATAGCTGAGGTTCTCCAGCGCTTCGCGCAGCGCTTCCTTGGTCAGGATCTCGGCTGCCCGCTCGTAAGGGGACTCGGCCCGCTCGTCGGCGATGAACTGCCCAAACTCGGACTCCTCCTCGTCGCCGACCGGCTTTTCCAGCGAGACCGGAGCCTGGGCCGAGCGCTTGATCGACTCGACCTCCTCGGGCTCGATCCCGGTGACCTCGGCGATCTCCTCCGCCGTCGGCTCACGGCCGAGCTCGGTGACAAGCTTGCGCTCGGCCCGCCCGATCTTGTTGAGCTTCTCGACCACGTGGACGGGGATGCGGATCGTCCGCGCCTTGTCGGCGAGCGCGCGAGCGATCGCCTGGCGGATCCACCAGGTGGCGTAGGTGGAGAACTTGAAGCCCTTGCGGTAGTCGAACTTCTCGGCCGCGCGAACCAGACCCAGCGTGCCCTCCTGGATGAGGTCGAGGAACGGCAGGCCCTGGTTGCGGTAGTTCTTGGCGATCGAGACCACGAGCCGGAGGTTGGACTCGACCATCTTCTGCTTGGCGTCGAGGTCGCCGCGCTCGATCCGCTTGGCCAGATCGACCTCCTCCTGGGCCGTCAGCAGGCGAACCTTGCCGATGTCCTTGAGGAACAGCTGCAGCGAGTCGGTCGTCATGTCCGGCTTCAGGTCCAGCGCCGTCTTGGCCTTGCGGCGGCCGCGCTTGTCGGGCGCGCGCTCGACCTCGGCGGCGGCGAGGGCCGGATCGACCTCCTCGACCAGCTCGATCTCAGCTCGCTCCAGGAAGCCGTGCAGCTCCTCGACGTCGGCCTCGTCGAGATCGAGCTCGGACACGGCGCCGGCGATCTCGGAGTAGGTGAGCACGCCTAGCTGCTGCCCGCGGTTGACGAGGCCCTTGATCTCTTCGAGTTCCTGCAGTTCCGCTACTGACATCTGGTTCCGTTTCCGTCCTTGCTTCCGAGCCTAGTAGGCGCTGGAAGCGGAGTGACAACGACCGCGATCTGTGCCCGCCGAGCGCGCACGACCGCTACTCAACCATACCTGCACAAGCATAGTCACTATACTTTTTGAAGTCAACGGAGAGAGCCGCGTCCGGTGCCGTCAGTGGGCGTCAGACACCGGGGGGCACGGCGGTCCGTGCCCTACATATACATAGAACAACCAAATTCGTCACAAAGTTACGCTCCGATTTTTTCGCCTGGAGCGGCTGGCACGGCCGGGCCGAGAGGCCGAACACCCTGCCTTGACTTATCGGGCGGTTGCCGCAGGCCTTTAGCGACCGCCCGCGGACCCAGCGGATCTACTGCCGGTGCGCGATGATGTCGTGCGTGAGCGACGAACGACCACCGGGCGTGCTCGGCGGACTGCCCCGCACTCGCCCCCACCGGCGTAGCGACAAGCGCCCGGCGCAGTCGGCGTCCAGGGCGCAGCCCGCCCAGGCGCAACCGGCGTCCAGAGCACAGCCCGCCCAGGCGCAGCCAGCTCCCAAGCCAACGTCGCCCAGCAAGCCCCGGTCGCCGACAAAGCCCCGGCCATCGGCCAATCCCCGATCGCCCGCCACACCCCGCTCGACCGTCGAGCCGCCCGCCGCGACCGGGCCGCTGGGAACCGCGGTCCAGGCCGCCGCCGAGCTGGCCGAGATCGGGCTGACCGCCAGCGCCCGGGCGCTGCGGGGCGCCCTCTCGCGCCTGCCCCGCCCCTGAGCCGGACCGGATAGCTGGCCGCCGTGGACGTGGCGACACGTCCGGGAGAGTTACGTATACTGCCGCGCCACCAGCCGAGCGGTCGTCCGTCAGCGGGCGGCCGGCGGGGGAACCACCTGCGGGCTTCGGCCCGCCGGGGCGAATCGGTCCCGTAAAGGACCGTAGCGCCGAAACAGCGCGAGCCCGTCAGCTCACCCCGTAGGCAAACGACCAACAGGATGGACTGACCCATAGGTATTCGACGCGTCAACGCCTACGCCCTGCCTGCGCTCGTGATCGGCGCGCTCGCGGTTCCCGCCCTGGCCGCCGCCAACTCCGGCGGAGGCTCCGCGCTGGCGCCGGCCAGCTCGCCGAGCGGCTCGCGGTCCGCCACCACGCGGGCTACCGCCAACTCGATGCGCAGCAGCGAGACCAGCAGCGCGGCCCAGAACGGCAATCTGGCCGTCAGCTCCACCGGCGATGGGATCACCCTGGTCACCCACGCCTCCACGATGCTGCGCAACCAGCTGACCTTCACCGGCACCGCCCCCTCCGGCCAGGCCGGCCGGACGGTGGAGATCGAGCGGCTGGGACACCAGACCAACTGGAAGTGGGCCGCGACCGTGCCGGCGACGATCGGCAGCGACGGCTCCTTCAGCGCCACCTGGCACACCAACCACATCGGCCGGTTCTCGATCCGGGCTCGGATCGTCCAAGCCCCCACGTCCTCCTCGTCCGCGGCGGCGCTGCCGGCGGTAACGGTGACCGTCTACCGCCAGTCGATCGCGACCGAGTACGGCGAAGGCTTCTGGGGCCAGAAGACGGCCTGCGGTCAGACGCTCCGGCGATCGACGATCGGGGTGGCCAACCGGACGCTCAAGTGCGGCACCAAGGTGGCCCTCTACTACCACGGTCGCACGATGATCGTTCCGGTGATCGACCGGGGTCCGTACGCCAACCACGCCGACTGGGACCTCACCGAAGCCACCGACAAGGCGATGGGAATCGACGGCACGGCGACGATCGGCGCCGTTTCGCTGCCGGCCCAGCCGGCCCGCTCATAGTCCCGACTCTTCGCCGCCCGAGCCCGGACAGGCCCTAGTCCTGGTCCTCGTCCTGCTCCTGGTCTGACTGGCCGTTGTCGGGAACCGCCCGGATCACCCCGATCCCCGCCGCGGTCGCCGCAAATCGCGCCTCCTCGGCGGCATCCATCAGCTCGGCCGAGCTCGCCCCGTCCTCTCCCAGAACCGCCACGCCGACGCCGGCGCTGAGCGCAGCCCCGCGCCAGGGCCGGCGCTCACGCAGCGCCTGATCGATCCGTGAGGCCAGGGCCTGGGCTCCGGTGCGCCCGGTGTCGCGGGCAATGATCCAGGCCCGGGTGTCGGATTCGCAGACCAGGATGTCCTGACGCCGGACTGCGCTGCGCACCGCTTGGGCGAATTCGCCGAACGTGACGCCGGCTTCGGCCGCGCTCTCCACCGCCACCACCCGGTCGGCGTCCTCGAGCTCGGCCAGGACCAGCGACAGCGGGCTGCCGGTGGCTCGCTGGATCTCCTCTTCCAGGGCGCCGATCCACAGTGCCTGCGAGGTGCCGCCGGCCGCCTCGGGGCGGGGCTGTGCCTGCCGCTCCTCGAGTCGGGGCTGTGGCGGGCGCTCCTCGGTCGCCTGGGGTCGAGGCCGTGGCGGGCGCTCCTCGGCCGCCTCGGAGACGGACGACCCCTCCCGCGCGTCGGTCCCCCCGGGCACGGACGACGGCTCCCGCCCCTCGGTCCCCTCGGGATCCGGTTCCGAGCCGCTGGCGCCGGCTTCGGGATCGCTCGCCGGCGCGGGCGCCAAGTGCATCGGGGACGTCTCCCGCCTCGGACCGTCCCCCTCGGCGACGCGCCTGAGCGCGGCCACGCGCAGCTGCTCGCTGACCAGGGCCAGCCGCTCGGCGAGCTCGGAGACCAGAGCCGGTTCGGGGCTGCGCAGCTCGTCACGCAGGCCGGCCCAGATCACCGCCTGCAGCGCGTCGACGGCCCCGGAGGCCGCCTCCGGGGTGCCGGCCGCGACCAGCTCGCCCACCCGTGACGCCAGCGGCGTCAGCGCCCCACCCGGTTCGAGGCGACGCAGGTCGGTGTCGTCAGCCAGCGCGCGCAGGACCGCCTCGCATATACGCGGGCCGTCGCGGGGGAGATCACCGCCCAGGATCGCCGGCGCCTCGTCGAGTGGAGCCTGCTCCAGCAGCGCCAGCAGCCACCCCTTGGCCAGGTCCTCCGTGTGGGCCAGCAGTGCATCGATCGGAGCGTCGGCGACTGGCCGGGCCCGACGACGACGAGGTGGTCCTGGCACCATCGAGATCTTCTATCACGCCCCCCAGTCGCACCCGCCGCCGAATATGCTGAAACGGCGTGGCGGTATCGACTCCCCTGATCTCCATTCAGCAGGCCCGCGAGCAGGTCCTGCAGGCCATCCGGCCGCTGCCGTCAGAGCCAGTCGGTATCGATCAGGCCCTGGGGCGAGTGCTGGCGCAGGACGTCACCGCCGCCGGCGACGTCCCCCCGTTTCCGTGCTCGGCGATGGACGGCTATGCGATCCACGCCGGTCCGGACCGGCAGAGGCTGCGGGTGGTCGGGGAGTCTCGCGCCGGGGGCCCCTCCGAGCACCCGCTCGCGCCCGGCGAGGCGATCCGCATCTCAACCGGCGCCGCGGTGCCGCTAGGCGCCACGGCAGTGATCGCGCAGGAGAACGTGACCGCGGACGCCGACGCGATCGAGACCCACTCCCCCACCAGCGAGGGCCAGAACATCCGCGGCGTCGGCGAGGACATGCGCCAGGGCACCGCGGTGCTGGCCGCGGGCGACAAACTCGGCGCGGTGGAGCTGGGCGCCGCCACGGCGGCCGGAGCGGGCTCGCTGCTGGTCGCCCAACAACCGCGGGTCAGCGTGCTCTGTACCGGGGATGAGCTCCGCGCCCCCGGCGAGCCGCTGCAGCCCGGAGAGATACACAACTCAAACGCGCCGATGCTTACCGGGCTGGCCGTCGGCGAAGGAGCCCTGACCTCGCCCGCCGAACGGCTGCCCGACGATCGCGCCGCGACGGTCAACGGGATTCAGAAGGCGCTCGAACGCTCAGACGTGGTGATCATCTCCGGTGGGGTATCGGTCGGCCCTCACGATCACGTCAAGCCGGCGCTGAGCGCCCTGGGGGTGCAAGAGATCTTCTGGAGCGTGGCCCTCCAGCCCGGCAAGCCGACCTGGTTCGGTAGCCGCGACGGGGGCCGGTACGTGTTCGGGTTGCCCGGAAATCCCGTCTCCGCGGTCGTCACCTACTCGCTGTTCGTGTCCCCCGCCCTGAGCGCGCTGCAGGGTGCCCGACCCCGCCGCAAGCTCGAGGCGCAGGCCACCCTGGGCACCCCGGTGCGACGCAGCCCGCGCCGCGAGCAGGCGATGCGCGTCCGGCTCGAGCGCGAGGGCGGTCAGACCGTGGCGTTGCCCAACGGCGCCCAGGGATCCCATATCCTGACCTCACTGGTGGGCGCCGATGCCCTGGCGATGATTCCCGCCGGCGAAGGAACCCTGGAGGCGGGCGCCACGGTCGCGCTCGAGGAGCTCGCCAGCTAGGTCAGCGTCGCATTAAGCGTCGAATCATGGGTTGGATGTCCCGTCAAACGGGGCACAATCGGATCGTGGCCGCACCATTCGTCCTCATCGCGCTGTTCCTGTCCGCGTTCGCGGCCGCCCGCCGCGCGCGCCGGACCCGGCTGCCCGGCCGGGCCGTGATCATGCCCGGACAGGACTCGACCGTGATGGCCCGCGACGGCGCCGTCCGCTCGGTCCAGTCAGCCGAGCTGACGATGGACCCGTGTGAGCTCCAGCGGCTCTGGAACCCGGCCAACCTCGAGAACCTGGGACGCACCTACTGGCGCTTCCTCTCCCGCGTCACGCTGGGGCTGATCCGCGTCAAGTACGGCGAGCACTCCCGCTCGGTGGTGTTCCTGGGACGGCCGCTAACGCTGCTTCGCTTCGATGCGCCCGAATATGTCGTCGACGGCGTCCACGGCGCGATCCGCTGGCGCATCCGCGACGGCCTGCTGGTGGCTCGCTCCGGCCGCGGATCGGGCTATCTGGCCCTGGACGTCAGATGCGCGCCGATCGAGGCCGACGGCCGCGCCAAGGTGAGGATCGAGGTCGAGGTCGCCAACTTCTACCCGGCAATCGCCGTCGGCTTCAGCGCCCCCGTCTACAAGATGACCCAGGCGGCGATTCACATCCTGGTCACCCACGCCTTCCTGCGGTCGCTGGCCAAGCTCCAGCTCGCCGAGTCAAAGATCGGCCGGCTCGCCGAGCAGCCCTGACGCTCGGCAGCCCGCCAGCCAGATCAGCTGTAGGCGATGCCCAGCGCCCGCATCTTGGCCCGATCGTGGCGGGCCGAGATCCGCCGGACCGTCCCCGAGCGTGAGCGCATCACCAGCGACTCGGTGCTGGCCCCCCGGTCGCCCTGATAGCGCACGCCCTGCAGCACGTCGCCGTCGGTCACGCCGGTGGCCGAGAAGAAGGCGTCGTCGCCCTTGACCAGGTCGTCGCAGGTCAGCACGCGGTCGAGGTCGTAGCCGGCTTCAAGCGCGGCCGAGCGCTCCTCGTCGCTGCGCGGCCACAGCCGTCCCAGAAGCTGGCCCCCGATGCACTTGATCGCTGCCGCCGAGATGACCCCCTCCGGGGTTCCTCCGATCCCCCACAACAGGTCCACCGAGGAGTTCTCGCTGACCGCCAGCAATGACGCCGACACGTCACCGTCGGTGATCAGCCGGACTCGCGCTCCGGCCTCGCGGACCTCGCGCATCGCCTCGTAGTGTCGCTCGCGGTCGAGCATCACCACCATCACGTCGCGAATGTCGGTCTGCTTTCGCTCGGCGACCAGCGAGAGCGTCTCGGCCAGCGGGCGGTCGAGATCGAGTAGGTCGGCGATCTCCGGGCCTCCGGCGATCTTCTCCATATACACGCACGGGCCGGGGTCGAACATCGTCCCGCGGGCCGACAGGGCGATCACCGCCAGCGCGCTGGGCATGCCCAGCGCGGTCAGGCGTGTCCCCTCCAGCGGGTCGACGGCGATGTCGACCTGGGGCGGGCTCCCGTCGCCGATCTGCTCGCCGTTGTAGAGCATCGGCGCCTCGTCCTTCTCCCCCTCCCCGATAACCACCACCCCGTCCATCGAGACCGAGTCCAGCACCTCGCGCATCGCGTCGACCGCGGCCTGGTCGGCGCCCTCCTTGTCGCCGCGCCCGACCATTCGGGCCGCGGCCAGCGCCGCCGCCTCGGTCACGCGAACCAGCTCCAAAGCCAGGTTGCGATCCGGGCGGTCACGCTTGGGGGATTGGCCGGTGACGCTCACAGGACCCCCGGGGGCTTTCGCCTGGCCCCGCTCTCCTGGGCTCGCCACACCGAACCGAACAGGATCAGCAATCCAGCCACCAGCGCCACCCACCAGCCGATCGTGATGCTGATCTCGGCCGGCGGCGAGCCGGGCTTGTCGATCACCCCGACGAACAAGATCATGGTCAGGGCCAGCAGCGCGGTCACCGCGGTCAGCTCACCCCGGGGCCACGACAGTGCGTGGCCGCGGATGATGATCCAGGCCAGGATCGCCGGCGCCACCGCGGCGATCAGCAGCAGGTAGCGCAGGATCGTCAGCGCGGCCCATCCGGTGCAGGTGGAATTGGGCCCGTGGCAGGTTCCGACCTGGGCGTGACGGTTGTGCAGCGAGTACCAACTCAAAAACAGAGAAACGCCGAGCAGGATCCCCCCAATCGACGCCAGAAGCTCTCCGCGCGACAGCTCCTTGAAGTTCATCGCGCGGCAGCCTAACCGTTTTTCGGAGCCCACGAGATGCTTGCCCGGACGCCGTCGAGGACGACTGAGCGGCCCGCCGACTGAGGCTGGCACAATGGGGTCAGTGCTCGGCTCGGAGACCGCCCCGATCCCCCTGACCGAAGAGCAGGCCGTCGAAGCGCTGCAGGAGGCGCGTCGGCGGACGCTCTCCTTGGTGGAGTCGATTTCCGACCGCGATCTGGAACGTGTGCACTCCACGCTGATGAGCCCGTTGGTGTGGGATCTCGGTCATATCGCCGCCTTCGAGGACCTGTGGCTCAATCACCGGTTCGGCGGGCTGCAGTTGTTGCGCGAAGGCCTGGCCGACATCTACGACGCCTTCGAAACGCCTCGGGCGGGCCGCGGGGAGCTTCCCTTCCTGCGTCCTGCGGAGGCTCGCCGGTACCTGGCCGAGACCCGAGCGCGGGCGCTGGAGGTGATCGACGACCGCGGCGTCGGCGACGGAACGGTGGCCGAGCTGGTCATCCGCCACGAGCACCAGCACAACGAGACGATGCTGCAGACGCTGCAGCTGGCGCGCGTTGACGGCTTGCGCTTCGGGCCCACCGCGCCGGCCGCCGATGGGCGGGGCGATTTGGACGGCGCAAACGGCAGCCACCCCCGTCGCGGTCCGCGCCGCTCGCTGAGCGGCCTCGAGCTGATCGAGGTTCCCGCCGGCGAATGCCTGCTCGGGGCGGGACCGGAGGGGTTTGCCTACGACAACGAGCGCCCTCGCCACCGCACCGACGTGCGGGCCTACCTGAT
>DASXJY010000096.1:0-41036 GCA_036497115.1 Solirubrobacteraceae bacterium | reverse complement strand
CCGTGTCGTTGGGCAGGCGGGGGCTGAAGCGCAGCTTGCGATCGGGCTCGCGCCTGGCTCCGACCACGAACACCAGCCCCAGCACGACCAGCGCGTTGACCAGGATCGACCCCAGGATCGCGGTCTGGGCCACGATCTGCTGGCCGGCGTTGAGCGCGAAGATGACCACGAAGAACTCAGGCAAGTTGCCCAGCGTCGCCTGCAGCAGTCCCGTCGCCGCCGCCCCGAACCGCTGGCCGACCTGCTCGGTGGCGAAGGAGACGATCCAGGCGCCGCCGGCCAGCGCCAGGCCGGCGACCACGAACGTCACCAGGTGCGGGACGCTTGAGACGTAGTGCGCCACCCCGGCCAGCGCGGTCAGGACGGCGACCGCAACCAGGCCCGCCCGCTCAATTCTTGTCAGACCGCGGATAGGCCGCTACCCGCCGGTCATCACCGTGTCGTCATGCGAGTAGGCGGGCGCACAGCAGCACAGCAGCACGAGCGGCTGCGCGCCGTCGTTGAACAGCTTGTGCGGGGTCCCCGGCGCGATCACCACGCAGTCGCCGGCGACCACCTGCGCCTCCTCCTCGCCCAGCCGCATCCGCCCCCGCCCAGCGACGAAGTAATAGAGCTCCTCGGCCTGGGGGTGGTAGTGCTCGGCGGTCTGGCCACCTGGATTCACGGTCGCCTCGGCCAGGCTCTGGTTGCGCGCGGGCGTCCAGGCCGGACCCGCGAGCTCCCGGATCGACGAGCCGTCGGCGGTGATGAACGCCTCGAGCTGGGCGAGGTTGGCTTTCTCCATGCCGGGACTATCTCACTCGTTCGAAGTCGCCGGTCTCGATGTCGCGGCGAACCTGGTCGTCGATCTGGTGCTCGGAGGTGTCGGGATCGGAGCTGCGCAGCTCGCTGGCCCGCAAACCCTTGAACTTGAAGATCTCGAGCACGTAGATCAGGTAGATGCTCGCCGCCAGCGCCAGGAGCGCGAGCCCGGCGAGCACGGCGATCCACCCCACCGAGTAGTGGTTGTGGCGGTGGTAGGGCAGCAGTCGCAGGGCCACCGCAAGGCCGGCCAGCAAGATCGTCCAGCCGTAGAGGTAGGCCACGGTCCGCCGCTGCGAGAACCCGATCCGGGCCATGCGGTGGTGGAAGTGGTCGCTGTCGGCCAACCACGGCTTGCGCCGGTACTTCAGCCGCTTGGCGATCACGAAGCCGGTGTCGAGGAACGGGATCGCCAGGATCACCAGCGGCACGACCAGGGCAACGACGACGTTGGTCTTCAGCGAGCCAGCCACCGCCGCCACCCCCAGCAGATACCCGAGCAGGTTCGCCCCGGCGTCGCCCATGAACACCGAGGCGGGATGGAAGTTGTGAAACAGAAACCCCAGCGCCGCTCCCGCGGTCAACGCCGCCAGCACCGCCGCGCCCCCGACGTCGAGGTCAAACGCGATCACGGCAAAGGCGATGCCGTCGATCGTGCACACCCCGGCCGCAAGCCCATCGACCCCGTCGGAGAAGTTGACCACGTTCATCAGCCCCACCAGCCAGATCACCGTGAGCACCCCGCCGGTGTTGGGGAACTGCAGCGCCCCGAAGAACGGCACCGTCACGTCGCTGACCACCGCGCCGCCCTCCACCGCGATCACCGCCGCCGCGACCTGACCGGCGAGCTTCCACTGCGGGCGCAGCTCCCAGGTGTCGTCGAGCGCGCCGACGAGCGCGATCAGGCACGCCCCGGCCAGGATCGTGAGGGTATGCACGGTCCCGCCGGACCCCGGCGGGCCGTGAACCGTGTGCGGAAGCTTGATCTCAGCCGGAAGCCAGAGCGCCCCGGCCACCAGCACCCCGGCCAGAATCGCCAGCCCACCCAACAGCGGGGTCTCCCGGTAGGACAGGCCCCGGTCGCGCGGGATGTCGACGGCACCGATCCGCACCGCCAGCCGGGCGGCCACCGGCGTCAGCACCGCCGAGACCGCCATCGCAACCACGAAAGAGAGCACGGCGTCCAGGTAGGACATTCCGGCACAAGGATGCCAGCCGCGCCCGACCGGATGCGCGCCCGTGGCCCGGCGCAAGCGGCTGGTCTGGCCGCCGCGGCTATGCGGCGGCCGCGGTGGCGAGCGCCTGGGCGATGCGCGCCACCACCGCCAGCGGCTCCCGTTGAAGCTGAAGCCAGGTGATCCGGATCACCCTGAACCCGGCCGCCGCCAGCACCTGGTCGCGGCGCCGATCGCGCTCGAACGCTGCCCGGTGACCGTGGAAGGCATGGCCATCGACCTCGACCACCAGCCGTCCTGACCGCCACAGGAGGTCGACCTCGTAGCCGTGCAGCCGGGCGTTGACCTCGGGCGGCGGGAGCCGCGCCCCGGCCAGCAGGGCCAGGAGCCGCCGTTCCGCCTCAGAGCGCGTGAACGAGCCGCCAGCTTCGCCTTCAAGCCATCGTTTCAGGGTCGCCGCGCCGGTGCGCATCGGGCAGCGGGAGATCGCGGCCTCGAGCTCGCGGTCGCTCGTGAGCTTGAGGATGCGCGCCTGCTGATGCGCGTGAGCGAGCAGCGCCTCGCTGCCGAGTCCGGCCAGGTCGATCAGCGTGCGGGCCGGGGCGGTTACCGGAATGCCGGCTCGCATCCGGACGTCGCGAGCCGCCAATCCGGGCACGCGATGAGTCTCGAGTCCGGCGTGGGGGCGGACATCGCGCCCGATGACCGTGGCCTGGACCAGGCCGTCCGGCGGTTCGGAGAGCCCCCAGAGCATGGCCGCCGAGTGATGGCTGATGACCGCGTCGTGACCGAGGTACAAGATTGCCGCGAGTTCGGCCGCCAGCGGCTGTAGGACCGGATTGCCCACCGAATACACGCGCGGGAGCACCGGGCAGAGCGACCCCCGGGTCACCAGCCGGCGCTGCTTGCTGCGGCTCATTCCGGCCGCGGCGAGCTGCGATCGATGCACAACCCCCCGCTGGCGCCCCGCCGCCTCCCCGATCGCTTGCTCCCCAACTCCCTCCACGCGCAAAACGTGGAAAATCGTCACCAGCGAGCCAGATTTTCCACCGGCTGCCCGCTGGACGGGCCGAACGTGGAAAATCTCCGCCGAACCGGCGAACTTTCCACGCAATGGCGGGAATGGGGGTCTCGAGGCGCCGATCGCGTGAGGATGGCGCAGGTCGTTGCGCCGACGGGAGCAAACGCGCGCCCTGTCACTCTCCCGGCGCCGATTTGTTGCCGGCCGGCACAGTTGCCCGGCCTACGACACACCCCTGCCCGGCCTTGGGCGCCCCGCCGGACCCTCGCCGCCCCCCTCGCTAAGCCGCCCCGCCCGCCCCGTGGCCTAAGCCACCACCGCCGCGCCCACCTGCGCGTACAGCGGGTACCGCTCGGCCACGGCCGACACCCGCTCGGCCAGCTCGCCCCGCCGATCCTCGAACGGACCGTCCGGGTTCAGCGCCGCCGCGATGATCTTGCCCACCTCGACGAAGTCGTCCACCTGGAGCCCCCGCGTGGCCAGCGCCGGCGAGCCGATCCGCAGCCCTGACGACACCGCCGGCGGCCGCGGGTCGAAGGGGACCGCGTTGCGGTTGACGGTGATCCCGATCGAGTGAAGGCGATCCTCGGCCTGCTTGCCGTCAAGCTCGGACTGGCGCAGGTCGCAGAGCACGAGGTGAACGTCTGTGCCGCCGGTCAGGACCGAGACGCCTCCCCCGGCGCCAAGCAGCTCGGCTCCCACCGCGCGGGAGCCGGCCAGCGTCCGTCCCATGCGCTCCCGGAACGCGTCGGAGGCGGCGATCCGCAGGGCCACCGCCTTGCCGGCGATTATGTGTTCGAGCGGCCCACCCTGCTGGCCGGGAAATACGGCCGAGTCGATCTTCTTGGCGTGCTCCTCCTTGCAGAGGATCATCCCGCCGCGGCCACCGCCGATCGTCTTGTGGATCGTGGTCGTGACCACGTCGGCGAACGGCACCGGCGAGGGGTGCAGGTCGGCCGCCACCAGCCCGGCGAAGTGGGCCATGTCGACCAGCAGGTAGGCGCCGACCGAGTCGGCGATCTCCCTGAAGGCGGCGAAGTCCAGCTGGCGCGGGTAGGCCGACCAGCCGGCGATGATCATCTTCGGCCGGCGCTCCTCGGCCAGGCGCGCCACCTCGTCCATGTCGATCAGGCTGGTCTCGCGGTCGACGTGGTAGGCCACGATCTCGTACAGGCGCCCGGAAACGTTGATCTTCATGCCGTGCGACAGGTGCCCGCCGTGAGCCAGCTCGAGCCCCATCACCACGTCGCCAGGCGACAGCAGCGCGTGGTAGACGGCGGTGTTGGCCTGGGCGCCGGCGTGGGGTTGGACGTTGGCGTGCTCGGCGCCGAACAGCGCCCGGGCGCGATCGATGGCCAGCTGCTCGGCCACGTCTACGAACTCGCAGCCGCCGTAATACCGCCGGCCCGGGTAGCCCTCGGCGTACTTGTTGGTCAGGACCGACCCCTGGCACTCGAGCACCGCCGCGGGGGCGAAGTTCTCCGACGCGATCATCTCGAGCGTGCGCTGCTGGCGATCGAGCTCGAGCGCCAGCACCTCGGCGATCTCGGGATCCACATCGACAAGCGGGCGGTTGAAGAAGTCCGGCGGCAGCGAGGCGCTCACGAGGCGGTCAATAGTACCGGCGCGGCGGCCTCAGCCGGGCGCGTCGGCCACGACCACGGCCAGGTCGCGATGCTGCCAGCTCACCCGCGCGTCAAAGCCGGCCTCCTCGAGCCAGCGCAGCTGCTCGTCGAGCGTGCTGGGGTGATCGAATCCCGGCGACAGTGACGTGACCGCGTCGTCGGGGTCTGCGGGCACGACCAGGTCGGCCAGCACGAACCGCCCTCCCGGGGCCAGCGCCGCGATCACCCGGCCGAACAGGTCGCGCTTGGCGGGGCCTCGGAGGTGGTGCACGCACAACGCGCTGGCCACGAGATCGAACGGGCCGGCGGGCAGCGGGTCCTCGAGCCGCGAGACGTGCAAGGACACACGCTCAGCCGGCAGCCGCGACCGCGCCGCCTCCAGCATCGCCGGGTTCTCGTCGATGCCCACCAGCTCGGCGCCGGGGTGTCGCTCGAGCAGGCGCCGGGCGGTCTCTCCGGTACCGGTTCCCAGCTTCAGCATCCTCCGGACCCAGCTGCCGCTGACCTGCGCCAGCTCGTCCTGGAAGCGGTCGTAGTCCGCGATGTCGCCGCGGATCATCTCCGAGTAGCTGTCGGGGTCGAAGTGAAACTGCCACTCCAGGGCCGCCGACACCCGATCGACGCTGACCGCGCCGGGCCGGACGATCTCCCACTCGCCCCAGTCCTCATATCTGCGCAGGTCGACCACCGTCGACGCCAGGCCGGGAAGCTCGCCGCCGTCGATCACCATGTCCGCACGGCGCTGGATCGACTCCGGCACCTCGGCCAGTCGGACGGCCTCGGGCCCGCCGGCCAGGTTGGCACTGGACTGCAGGACCGGCCACTTCACGGCCGCCAGGTCGGGCAGCGCGGGCACGCGCACCCCCAGCGTCGCGCCGTCCTGGCCGCAGGCGAGCGGAAACCGACCCTCCGGATTGGGCAGCAGCAGCGTGACCGCCGCCGGCAGTAGCCGCTCGAGCGAGCCCCGGGTGCGCTCGCCCAGCTCCGGCAGCGCGGCTAGGGCCATCTCCAGATCAAAGAACATGACCGCCGAGGGCTTGTCCATGCGCCGGCCCTTGAGCGCGTACAGCCGCTCGACGGCCACCCGGTTGTGAACGTCGCAGGCCAGGCCGTAGACGGTGTCGGCCGGAAACACGGCCACTCCGCCGACCGCCATGCACCGCTCAAAGGTGCCGGCCTGCTCCGCGCTCACCCCCGCGCCACCTCCCCCACCGCAGCGTTCACGGAGTCCCGACCACCACGCGCTCGAGCCCGGCCAAATCGCGCCGTACCTCGGCGCCCCCAAACCCCGCCGCGGACAGGAGCTCGACGACTCGCGAAGCCTGCTCGGGCCCGATTTCGAGCGCCACCAGCGGCCGCGGGCGACGGGCCCCCACCACCTCCACCAGGCGCCGCACGACGTCGAGCCCGTCGGGTCCGGCAAACAGCGCTCCCGGAGGCTCGAAGCGGGCGATCTCCGGCTCCAGCGCCGTGCCCGCGGGCACGTAGGGCAGGTTGGCCAGCACGGCGTCGTAGGCCGCGCCGTCCAGGAGGTCGGCCTCGACCAGGGCGACCGCCAGCCCCAGCCGGTCACGATTGGCCACCGCCACCGCCAGTGCTCCGGGATCGACCTCCAGGCCGCGGACAAACAGGTCCGGTCGCTCGTCGGCCAGGGCCAGAGCCACGGCCCCACTGCCGGTGCCGACGTCGGCCACCCGAGCACCCGGCGAAAGGTCCAGCCCCACCTCCACCAGCAGCTCGGTCTCGGGACGGGGGATCAGCACGCGGCGGTCCACGGCCAGCGTCAGACGGCGAAATTCCTTGTGACCGAGGATGTAGGCCACCGGTTCGCGGGCCTCGCGCCGCGCCACGAGGTCGGCAAAACGCGACCGCTCAGCCCCGCCGACGACAAGATCGCGATCGAGCACGAGCCGCTCGCGTCCCACTCCCAGTGCCGCGCTCAGCAGCAGCTCGGCATCCAGGCGCGGAGTGTCACACCCGGCCGCCTGCAGCCGCGCGCGCCCCCAGGCCACCGCGGTAGCGATCGTCTCCCCGGCCAGCGCCGCCTCAGCCACCGGCCTTCACTTCCAGGCGGCGGCGCTTCTCGTCGTCCTGGAGGGCGGCGGTGAGCTCGTCCAGCTCACCCATCAGGACCGCGTCGAGGTTGTGCACCCGGAGGTTGATGCGGTGATCGTTGACCCGCCGCTCGCCATAGTTGTAAGTGCGGATCTTCTCGGATCGCTCGCCGGTCCCGACCTGCGCCAGGCGGCTGGCGTCGATCGAGGCCTGCTGCTCGGCCAGCGCTCGCTCGTAGAGCCGCGCTCGCAGGACCCGCATGGCCCGCTCGCGGTTTTGCAGCTGGGACTTCTCGTCCTGCATCGAGACCACGATCCCGGTCGGCTTGTGGGTTATCCGGACCGCCGAATCGGTGGTGTTGACCGACTGACCGCCCGGTCCGGAGCTGCGGTAGACGTCGATCTGGAGTTCTCCCGGCTCGATCTCGACCTCCACGTCGTCGGCTTCGGGCAGCACGGCGACAGTCGCCGTGGAGGTGTGGATCCGCCCCTGTGACTCGGTCTCGGGCACGCGCTGGACGCGGTGGGTGCCCCCCTCGAACTTGAACACCGAGTAGGCGCCGTCCCCCTTGACCGCGAACGTGTAGCTGCCGTCGCCGATCGACAGCGGCTCGACCTTGAACCCGCGGCGCTCGGCATAGCGGGTGAGCATCCGGTACAGGTCCCCCGCCCACAGCGCCGCCTCGTCGCCGCCGGTGCCGGGACGGATCTCGACGATCACGTTCTTGTCGTCGTTGGGGTCGCGCTCCACCATGGCCAGGCGGATCTCCTCCTCCAACGACTGCAGCCGCTCCCGGGAGGCTTCCTGCAGGGCCCGCAGCTCGGGGTCCTCGCCGTCGGCCAGCAGCTCCCGCGCGCCCTCCAGGTCGTCGGCGGCGTGCCGGTACTCCGCGGCTAGCCGGGCGGCCGGCTCGAGCTCGCGGTAGGCACGACTGGCCGCCTCGAACCTGGCCCGGTCCCCGATCACCACCGGGTCAGACAGCTCCGCCTCCAGCTCGTTGAAGCGGCTCTCAAGTTGGCCCACCAGCTCGTCGATCATTCCCGCGAGTGTAGGAGCCAGCCCCGCGCCCCCCGGCCGCCGCCCGCGGACCCGGCGGCGCTAGGCGACGACTTCGACGCCGATCAGGTCGGCCGCCGTGGCCTCTCCGGGCGTCTCGACCGCCAGCACCGAGTCGAGCGCAGCGATCGAAACCGCGAGCTGGTCGAGATCGGGCTCGTTGGTGGTCAGCCGCTGCAGCTGCAGCCCGGGATACATGACCACCTGAACCCACCGCCGGCGGCGGTTCTTGCCCGCCCACTTGATGACCTCAAAGGAGAGCCCGGCGATCAGCGGCACGCCGAGGATCCGGGTCAGCACGAGGATCCACCAGGCCGGCAGACCGATCGGGGCGAACACGAAGATCGCCATGATCATCACGATCAGCAGAAAGCTCGTGCCACAGCGCGGGTGAAGCCGCGAGTAGAGCTTGGCCCGCTGAGGCGTCAGCTCGTCGTCGGCCTCGTAGCAGGAGATCACCTTGTGCTCGGCCCCGTGGTACTGGAACACCCGCCGCAGATCGGGAATCCGCGACAGCAGGACCAGGTAGCCCAAGAAGATCGAGGTGCGCAGCACCCCCTCCACCAGCCAGAACAGAAGTGAGGAGCCGAGCTGGCCCTTGATCAGGCTGGTCAGCCCGACCGGAACCACGAAGAAAAGCCCGATCGCAAACGCCACCGAGATCAGGATCGTCCCGAACCAGGCGCCCCCGGAGATCTCCTGGTCGGCCTCGGGCAGCTGCGCGTTGGCCGAAATGCCCAGCGCCTTGAGCCCGATGCCGAGCGACTCGATCAGCGCCACCACGCCGCGGATCACCGGCAATCGGTAGATGCGCCGCTTGCGCGACCACGAGGTCAACGGAAACCTGCTGAGGGAGATCTCGCCCACCGCCTCCGGCGGGGCGGCCTCGCCGACCGGCTTGCGCACGGCCACGGCCCAGTGGGCCACGCCGCGCATCATCACCCCCTCCAGAACCGCCTGGCAGCCGACGGGGGCGTCGCGCTGGGCGGTCAGCCGTCCGGCGTCGGCGCCGCCCCGGTTCATCTGGCCTCTGGGAGCGGGCCGATCAGCTCGCGGCGGCGCGGGCGTTGCGCCGGCCCTTGGCCACGCGGCGCTGGAAGCGCTCGACGCGTCCGCCGGTGTCTACGAGCTTCTGGCGACCCGTGTAGAAGGGATGGCACGCCGAGCAGATCTCGACGTGGATGTCGGACTCGGTCGAGCGGGTGGTGAACTCGTTGCCACAGGTGCAGCGCACGTGGGCTTCGACGTAGTTGGGATGAATTTCTGTCTTCATTGGTATAGAAGAGTCTAGCGAGGCCCGGATGCTGCTCAGGACGTCGTGGTGGCCGGGCAGATCGCGCTCGACGAGTCGTTGGAGCGATTGAGATCGTCTACCTGGTGCGCCGAGTCGGCGGTGATCGTCGGAGGCTCGGCCGACGCGCACAGCGGCGGCCCGACAAAGCTCACCGTCCGGTTGCTGTAGGGGTTCAGGCGCTGAATCGTCTGGTACTGGGGGCCCGGGACGAACTGGACATCGAATGGCCCCGCCATCGTGGCGCCCGCGTTTCGAACCACAGCCGAGTAGAGGTTCTGGTTCGGGTGCCCGGAGACCGAGCTGACCGTGATCGAACTGACTTCCAGGTCGGGACGGAGCTCGCGCTGGCGGCAGCTGCGCGTGTAGCGAACCGCGGTGGCGAGCACGCTCCCGTGCGCGCCCAGCCAGCGGAAGCTGACCTTGAACTGATAGCTGGCCGGCGCATCGAGCTCGACCACCGACTTCTGAAACTTCCACACGTCCCCGGAGAGCCGCCCCAGCGTCGGGTTCCTGGGCGTCAGCCAGGTGCCGAGGTTGCCCACGTGCACGGCCGCCCGGGTCCGCGTGCCGTCGTGGCTGACCAGCAGGTCGAACTTGAGCTGGAGCTTCTGGGTCCCGGCCAGCGGCCGCATGACCACCTTGGCCGAGACGCTGCGATCGAGGGGGTCCAGCGCGGTGTGGCAGGAGAAGTTCGACAGCTGCGAGCGCGGCTGATCACCGCCCGCCAGGCTCGTGGCCACGAGCGAGACCGCAGCGACGACGATCGCCGCGACAAGAGCAAACCAGCTTTTCATAACCCCCTTAACAGCCCGCAGGGCGGAAAAGTTTCCGACTTAAGCGCCGGGCGGAGAACCTAGGTGATCTGATACAGCGGCCCGTCGCCACCCTCGGGCACCGTCAACCGGCCCCCCTTGGCGGTGATCGCGCCGCACTGCACGCAGTTGGTGTAGTTGACCGTCACGTCGACGAAGCCCGTCTCCGGTGCGTCGTCGGGGATCTCGTAGACGCCGGCGGGACACATCCAGCGCCAGCCCTCGGCGATCTCCCGCGGCACGTTGCGATGCACGCGGATGTGGTTGGGGGCGTCATCGCGGGTCGCGTTGCCGCTGATGTAGACGCTCGAGAGCTTGTCGAAGGTGTACTTGCCGTCGGGCTTGGGATAGCCCTCGGCGGTGTCGCCGACGAACAGGGGGACCGTGTCTCCGCGGTGCCACGGCAGCCGTCCGCGCGGCACCTTGCCCTTGCTCATGATCGCCGCCCCGCTGAGCGGGGCGCCCTTCAGAAAACCCTTCTGGAACGGCTGGCGGGTGTTGCGGACCTGGTAGAGCTCCTGCCCGATCGACGACTCGTCGACCGCCTGCTCATAGCCCTCCAGCGACTCGCCGTTCTTCAGCGAGTTGTAGATCGTGTCCGCGGCCAGGATGCCCGACTTGATGCAGTGGTGAACGCCCTTCAACGCCGCCGCATCGACCATCCCGCCGGAGTCGCCGACCAGCAGCGCCCCGGGCATCGTCAGCTTGGGCATCGACCAGTAGCCACCGCCGGGGAGCGCCTTGGCGCCCCAGCCGATCCGCTCTCCCCCCTCCAGGATCCCCTTGACCAGCGGGTGGTGCTTGAACTGCTGCAGCAGGTCGTGGGCCGAGGTGGTGGCGTCGGCGTAGTCGAGGTCGATCACGAATCCGATCGAGACCAGGTCGTCGCCGGTCTTCTCATCCTTCATCGGATACAGCCAGGTGCCGCCGACGTGTCCGTACTTGGCCGGCACCTTCAGGGGCCAGGGGCCGAGCGTGTGGATCACGCGGTCAAGCGGCTTGGGGACCTTCCACAGCTCCTTGACCCCGAGCTCCCACACCTGGGGCTCGCGGCCGTCACCGAGCTTGAACTCCTTGATCGCGGCGCCGGTCAGATGGCCCCAGCAGCCTTCGGCCAGGACCGTGACCTCGGCCTTGATGTCGGTCCCCGGCTCGAAGTTGCCCAGCGGCTCGCCGTCCTTGCCCCGGCCCTTGTCACCGGATCGAACCCCGACCACGCGGCCGTCCTCGACGATCAGCTGCGAGGCCGCGGTCTCGGTCAGCACGTAGGCTCCGCCCTCCTCGGCCTTGGCCTGCTGAAAGCGGGCCAGCGCCGAGACCGAGACCACCTCGTTGCCGTGGTTTTTGAAGTTCGGCACCGCGAAGATCGGCACCGGGAGCTTCATCCGGCGGTTGGGCAGGGCGTAGATCGACTCCTTCTTGACCTCGCCGAAGGCGAACCGCTCCCGGCGCCAGTCCTCGCGCGACATCTCCGGAAACAGCTCCTGCAGCGGGCCCGGTCGCATCACCGCTCCTGAGAGGGAGTGCCCGCCGCAGGTCTTGGCCTTCTCGATCACCGCCACCGGCACTTCGCCCAGGCGCTCCATCAGCGCCTCGTCGTCGCCCAGCAGCTGGAGCAGGCGGTTCGCGCAGGCCAGGCCGGCCGTGCCGCCGCCGACGATGGCCACGCCGACCTCGATCCGCTCGTCCTCGCCGTCGAGCTCGTGCTTGATGAATTCCTGGACCGGGTTGACCGGCGGCGGGAACTCGCTCGGGGCGTGATGACCGTTGCTGCCAGCCACTGGTCAGCCCCCCTTTTTGGCCTTGATCGCGTCGGTGAGCTTGGGCATGATCTTGTTCAGGTCACCGACGACCCCGAGGTCTGAGAACTCGAAGATCGGCGCGTTGGCGTCCTTGTTGATGGCGATGATGTTCTCCGAGGACTGCATCCCGACCTTGTGCTGGATCGCGCCGGAGATTCCGGCCGCCAGGTACAGCTTGGGCGAGACGGTCTTGCCGGTCTGGCCAATCTGGGCGGCGTAGGGGTACCAGCCGGCGTCGACCACGGCGCGGGTTGCCGCCACCGCCGTGTTGCCGCCGAACGCCTTGGCCAGGTTCTCAGCCAGCTCGAAGCCCTCGGGCTTACCGAGGCCGCGGCCGCCGGCGACCAGGATGTCGGCGCCCTCGATGTCCACGTCGGCGCCGCGCTGCTCGCCGCGCTGGACCATCTTGGCCCGGTTGGAGAACTCCGAGTAGTCCACGTCGACGTCGACCACCTCGGCCGAGCCCTGGCCCGGGGGCGAGACCTCGAAAGCGTTGATTCGCCCGATGATGATCCCCAGCTCGCCCCGGTAGCGCGAGACCGAGATCTGAGAGTCCTGCAGGATCGGGCGCTCGGCCACCAGCTTGCCGTCCTGCGCCCGGACCGCGGTCACCTCCATGGTGACCCCGGCCTGCTTGCGGGCGGCCAGGCCGGCGCCGATCTCGAACCCGAGCAGGCCACCGCCGAACAGCGCGTAGCTGTGACCCCCCTCGTCGATCACCTTGGCCATCACGTCGACCACCGGCTGGGCCAGGCCCTCGGGGCCGCGGGCCCGGAACACCTTCTTGGCGCCGTAGGCGCCCAGCGACTGGCAGAGCTCCTGAGACAGGCCTTCGTCGCCGACCACCACCGCATGGCACTCGCCGCCGATCTCGGCGGCGCGGGCTGCGCCCTCGGACACCGCGCCGAGTGAGTTCTTGTTGAACTCGCCCTCGTAGTGAAGAACGTAAGTCAGAACGTCAGGCATGCTTAGATCAGCTTCCTTTCATCGAGCCACGCGACGATCTTCTCGACCGTCTCGTCGGTGTCCTCGTCCTCGATGATCTGGCCGGCCGCCTTGGCCGCCGGATCGTGGAAATCGCCGCACTGGACGCGGGAGCCGTCCTCGCCGACCAGCGAGGCGTCGATCCCCACGTCGCCGGTGGCGACAGTCTGCAGCGGCTTCTTCTTGGCCCCCATGATCGCCTTCAGCGACGGGTACCGGGGCTCGTTGATGGCGTCGCCGACCGAGATCACGGCCGGGAGCTGCACCTCGACGGTGTCGTAGCCGTATTCGGCCTGGCGCTCACAGCGCAGCGAGCCGTCGGCCAGGTCCATCTTGATGACCTGGGTCAGCGAGGGCATCTTGAGGTGGTCGGCGACCACGGCGCCGATCGTGTAGCACTCCCCGTCGTCGGACTGCTGGCCGAGCAGGACCAGATCGGGCGCCTCGGACTCGAGCGCCTTAGAAAGGGCGTATCCGGTGGCGGCGACGTCGGAGCCGGCCAGCGCGTCGTCGGTCAGGTGGACCGAGCGGTCGGCGCCCAGCGAAACCGCCTTGTGCAGCGCCCGCACCGCGGTCTCGGGCCCCATCGTCACGGCGACGATCTCGTCGACCTCGGCCGCGCCGCCTTCGCGGATCTGCATCGCGGCCTCGATCGCGTGCGTGTCGTACGGGTTGAGGTTCCTCTCCCCGGATCGGTCCATGCGCCCCGTCGACGGGTTGATGCGCTTCTCGACGGCGGCATCCGGGACCTCTTTGACCAGGACGCAAATCTTCAAGTGTGGCCTCCTATCGGGGTGTCCTGCGCGGAGCGTCCCACTCCACGGCCGGTTGATGCTGGCAGCTGGTCGGCGGGAATGTTACCCGGTTGACTGACGAGTCAATCGGTCGGGCAACAGCCGGGAACGCGAGCGTACCAACGAAGGGGATCAGAGCGACCTGGCCCGTCTCAGGCGCGGACGGCGCCGCGGATGAAGTCGATCGCCTGCTGGGCGGGCGCACCCGGTGTGAACACCTCGGCCACGCCCAGCGACTTCAGCTCCTCGACGTCGTCTGAGGGGATCGTGCCGCCGACCGTGACCACGACGTCGTCGACGCCCTCGGTGGCCAGCAGCTCCATGATCCGCGGCACCAGCGTCATGTGGGCGCCGGACAGGATCGACAGGCCTACGGCGTCGGCGTCCTCCTGGATCACCGTCTCGACGATCTGCTCCGGAGTCTGATGAAGACCTGTGTAGATCACCTCCATGCCGGCATCGCGCAGAGCGCGGGCGATGATCTTGGCGCCGCGATCGTGCCCGTCGAGACCGGGCTTGGCAACGACAACGCGAATCTTCTTCTCTGAGGAGGGAGCCATGAACCTGCGTCAGGCCGGCGGCGGTGGCCGCTGAGCGTGGCGCGAGTCTAGCGATCGGCCGCCGTCTGCTACCTGACGACGATCTTCTCCTTCATCTGCGTCGGGTGAAGCGTGCAGTAGAGGAAGTAGGTCCCCCGCCTGGTGAACCGGTGGCTGAAGCTGCCGCCGGACTGGGTCCGAGAGTGAAACTTGGCCGGACCCTTCTTGACCGTGACGTTGTGGTTCAGATACCCGTGCCACTTCCAGGTCACCCGGGTCCACTTCTTGACCACCATGGTCCCCGGCCGCAGGAAGAAGTCGCCCACCCTGGCCTGCCCGGGGGCCGCGGCCAACGCGGAGACCGCCGGGACCACCGAGACGGCGACCGCGGCTGCGACCAGCCCCAGCAACGCGAGCGCTCGTCCGTGGCGAAGCATGCGCGGAGTCTACGACCAGCTGGGACGACGGGGCGCCAGTCGGCGGATTCCGCGCCGCCGGGCCCGTCCCACCAGGGCCGCCGTGCCGGCGCCGCCGGCGGCGGCCACGGCGGTCAGCGCCGCCGCCGCCTTCAGCCGCCGTCCCAGCCGGTCGAAACGCAGCACCTCCCAGCCCTCCTGTCGCGCGACCCGGGCCAGCGCGCCGTCGGGGTTGACCGCCACCGGGTGGCCGACCGCCCGGAGCATCGGCAGGTCGGACTCCGAGTCCGAGTAGGCGTAGGAGTCCTCCAGCGAAATGCCCTCACGGGCGGCGAGCTCCTCGATCGCCTGTGCCTTGCCGGCGCTGTAGACGAACACGCCCGTGGGGCGCCCGGTGTAGACGCCGTCCACGACCTCGGAGATGCTCGAGCCGATCGCCCCGTCCAGCGCCAGCACGGTGGCCAGGATCTCGGCCAGCTCCTGCGAGGCGGCGGTGACGATGTAGGCGCGTCGGCCGGCGTCCTGGTGCGCGTGGGCCAGCGACAGCATCCGGGGATAGACCCGGGGCAGGATCCCGGCCAGGACGTCGGCGCCGAGCCGCTCCAGGTCGCGCACCGGAGTCCCGGCCAGCGACTCGGCGATCCGATCGCGCAGCGCCACCGAGGAATCGTCGCTGGCCCCGCGCAGGCGGAACTGGAGGTTGGCGATGGCGTCGGAGATCAGCTGACGACGGCCCATCAGCCCCGCGCGATAGGCGGCGCGACCGAACTGGAACGCCGAGGACCCCTGCATCAGGGTCTTGTCCAGGTCGAAGAAGGCCGCGGCCGCCGAGGCCGCCCCGTCACTACCCGCCATTGACCTCCACGATCACCGCGTCGCCCTGGCCGCCGCCGGAGCAGATCGCGGCGCAGCCCAGGCCGCCGCCGCGACGGCGCAGCTCGTAGACCAGCGCGCCGAGGATGCGGGCCCCGGAGGCGCCGATGGGATGCCCGAGCGCGACGGCGCCGCCGTTGACGTTGACCTTGTCCTCGTCGATGCCGAGCATCCGGATCGAGTTCAGGGTGACCGAGGCGAACGCCTCGTTGATCTCCCACAGATCGATCTGGTCGGCGCTCAGGCCGGCCTTTTGCAGCGCCTGCTCAGCGGCTCTGGCCGGCGTGCGGGCCAGGTACGGGAAATCGTCGGCGACCGCTCCCTGGGAGACGATCGTGGCCAGCGGCCGCTTGCCGTTGGCGCGGGCCCAGTCGTCGCTGGAGACGACCAGGGCCCCCCCGCCGTCGTTGACGCCGGGGGAGTTACCGGCGGTGTGAGAGCCGTCCTTGAGGAAGATCGGCGGCAACTTGGCCAGCGACTCCAGGCTGGCTTCGCGCCGTGGCGCCTCGTCGATCTCGACCACCGTCTCGCCCTTCTTGGACTTGACGGTGACCGGCACGATCTCCTCCGACATCCGGCCCTCGTCGGTCGCCTTGACGGCCAGCTCGTGCGAGCGCAGGGCCCACCGGTCCATGTCGGCACGGGTCAGCTCGAGCTCGGCCGCCACCTCGCTGGCCTCCTGGGCCATGTGCTTGCCCGAGAAGGGGTTGGTCAGCCCGTCGCTGATCATCGCGTCGATCGCCTTGCCGTCGCCCATCCGGAAGCCGAACCGGGCCTGCTTGAGCATGTAGGGGGCGTTGGACATCGACTCCATGCCGCCACCGACGCCGATCTCCATGTCTCCGGCCCGGATCGCCTGGTCGAGCAGGCCGGCGGCGCGGATGCCCGACGCGCACACCTTGTTGATCGTCTCCGAGGAGATCTCCTTGGGGATCCCGGCCTTGACCTGAGCCTGGCGGGAGGGGATCTGGCCCTGACCGGCCTGGATCACCTGGCCCATGATCACGTGCTGGATCTGTTCAGGAGCGACGTCGGCGCGCTCCAGCGCCCCCTTGATCGCGGTCGCACCGAGCTCGGTGGCGTCCACCGAGCCCAGCCCACCCCCGAGCTTGCCGATTGGAGTTCGGGCGGCGGAGAGGATCACTGTCTTTGGCATCTGCAGACGTCTCCCAAGTCGGTGGGGCGAGGACGGGAATGCTAGTGGTCGCGCCCGGAAACCCGCGGGCCCTCAGGGCGTTCGCACTAGTACCGTGCTACCCCGTGCACGTCGAGGCGAGCACCGATTCCTCGCTCGCCACCGCGGCCGACGCGGTCGCGGTCGGAGTCTTCGAGGGCGAGGAGCTCAGCGACGCGCCGGGGGCCGGCGAGCTGCAGGCGCTGCTTGACAGCGGCGAGGGGGCCCGCGCCTTCGAACGGGTGGCCCTGACCCACCATCGCGGGCAACGGCTGATCCTGGTGGGGCTCGGTTCCCGCAGACAATTCGACGGCGAGCGGGCCCGGATCGCGGCCGCCCTGGCCCAGCGCCGGGCCGTACAGGCGCGCGCGCTGAGCCTGTGCTGGGTGCTGCCGCGCCAGGTCGAGCCCGAGATCGTCGAGGGTTTCGTCCACGGGACCGTGCTGGGCGCCTACCGCTTCCGGCGCTACAGGCCACCACCGGCCGACGAGGCGCTCGGGCTGCGGTCGCTGATTCTCAGCACGGAGGATGACGTGGCCGCGCCGGTCCACCGGGCCTCCGTCCTGGCGGCGGCCCAGAACCGGGCTCGCGACCTGGCCAACACCCCGGCCAACGATCTCACTCCGGCCGCGCTGGCCGACTACGCCCGCCAGCTCGGCGACCGCCATCGCGCCATCTCGGCCACGATCCTCGACGGAGCCGAGATCCGCGCCCGCGGGATGGGGGCGTTCGCCGCCGTCGCGCAGGGCTCCGATCAGGATCCCCGGCTGATCGCGCTCGAGTACGACGGCGGCGCGGCGTCATCGCCCCGCCTGGCCCTGATCGGCAAGGCCGTGACCTTCGACACCGGCGGCCTGTGGCTCAAGCCGACGACGTCCCAGATCGACATGAAGTTCGACATGTGCGGCGGGGCGGCGGTGATCGAGGCCGTGGCGGCGCTGGCCGAGCTGCGTGCGCCGGTCCGGCTGCTGGCGGTGATCGGGGCGACCGAGAACATGATCAACGGCCACGCGATGCGCCCCGGGGACATCGTCACCGCCCTGGACGGCACCACGATCGAGGTCAACAACACCGATGCCGAGGGCAGGTTGGTGCTGGCCGACTGCATCACCTACGCCCGCCAGCAGGGCTGCGACGCGATCATCGACATCGCCACCCTGACCGGCGCGGTCAAGGTGGCCTTGGGCTCGATGTACGCCGGGATGATGTCCAACCACGATTCCCTGGCCGAGCTGGTGCAGGATTGCGGCCGACGGACCGGCGAGCCGGTCTGGCGGCTGCCGCTGCATCCCGCCTACGCCGCCCTGGTCAAGGGCCGCTACGCGCAGCTGACCAACCGGCCCGAGCGGCGCGAGGCGACGGCGATCACCGCCGCCGAGCTGCTTCACCACTTCGTCGGTGACGTGCCCTGGGTCCACCTCGACATCGGCGGCACCGCCGACCACGGGCACGCCGCCTACCACGACAAGGGAGGCACCGGGTTCGGGGTGCGGTTGTTGAGCGAGGTGGCCCTCGGGTTCACCGGGTGAGGGGCTGCGCACGCGTGCCCCGCTTGCGAGCGCTCGGTCAGCGGGCTTGACACTGAGACGTCGGTGTGGTTAGGGTCCCGTCCGCAGGCGGTCCATCGTCCGTCGCCTGCCGAAAGGGGCACGGCTACGGGCGCACCTCTAGTTCAGGGCCGGGACGAGCTCAAGCCGCAAGGAGTCATCATGGAGTGGTTTGTTCGTACCCGGGGCCGGTCAAGGCTGGCCCGTCTAAGCGTCGTCATCCCGGCGACGCTCGTTTTCTTCGCCGCGTTCGCGTCGGCCGCGTTCGCCGGCAACTTCTACGCCACCGGCCACGACCAGGACTTCCACTGCGCCGAAGGCGACTCCAATTCGTGCGCCTACTACAAGATCAGCGCCTCGTTCGTGCTCGGAACCTCCACCCTCCCGGTCCTGATCCTCGATCGCGACAACACGGCCAGCGGAGACGCCTCCTCCCCCTTCGAGGCGGTCGCCGCCCTGAACCTGGCCTATTCAAACGACGCCTCCTCGACGCCGACTGCGTCCTCGCCGGCCTACGTGGCCGAGGATCCGCAGGGGATCCAGGACTCGGTCATCAACGGCACCCCGCCGAGCGGGATCACCGCCGCGTCGAGGTGGGGCTCAACCCCGCTGGTGGACAGCAGCGGCGCCCCATTGTGGAGCGCGATCATCATCGCGTCGGACACGAACTGCGGCGGCTGTGATCTCAACAGCACCGACGGGACCCATTTGGACTCCGATGCCATCAATGCCCGGACCAGCGACATCGCCGGGTTCTTCAACGCGGGCGGCGGGCTGCTTTACGAGGCCGGCGCGACGAATGCGTTCGATGCCGACGGAGTGGACGGCAAGGACGTCTACTACGCCTCGGTGCCCGTGCCGGTCGGCGGCCAGGCGGTGAGCCCGCCGTTCACCGTGACGTCAGACGGAGCCGCGCTGGGCATCACCGACGCCATGGTCAACTGCTGTGCCACGCACAACTCGTTCAGCCTGCCCGGCCCCGACAGCGTGCTCAAGGTGGCCGAAACCGACAGCGCCGGGCTGGCCGAATCGCTGTTCGTCAAGGGCGGTGCTGTCTGCACCAGCGGGTTCTGTACGCCCGACCAGCCGATCACGGCGGCCGGCGCTGCTCGTTTCAACGCCATCGAGGGCGCGTCGAGCACCGGCACCGTCGCGACCTTCAAGGACCCGGACACCAGCGCGACCGCCGGCGAGTACTCGGCCTCGATCACCTGGGGCGACGGGGGCACGTCGTCGGGCACGATCTCGGGCAGCGGCGGCAACTTCACGGTCACCGGCAGTCACACCTACGCCGAGGAGGGCTCGCACACGATCACGGTGAAGATCACCGACGTCGACAACACGAGCAACACGGCCACGGCGACGACGCCGGCGGTGGTCAGTGACGCAGCTCTGCACGCCAAGGGCGTGAGCCGCAGGGCGACGGGCACGTTCCGCGGAGTGATCGCCACCTTCACCGATAACGATCCGGCCGGCACGGTCTCGGACTACACGGCCTCGATCAAGTGGGGCGACGGGAGCACCTCCAGCGGGACAATCTCCGCCGGCTTCAAGGTCAGCGGAACGCACCGGTACAGGAGGACCGGCACCTACAAGGTCACCGTGACGATCAAGGACGCGGGCGGCAGCACCGTCACCACCGCCTCGACCGTGACGATCGTGGCCGCGGTGGTGCATGGCAACGCGAGGCTGAGCGGCCTACCGGCGTCGTGCGTGCTGCGGGGATTCCGCCTTCAGGTCAGGGGGAGATTGATCTCCTCGGTCAGGTTCTCCCTGGACGGTCGTCGCCTCAATGCCAGGACCTTGAGGCGGAGCAAGCAGTACGCCGCAATGGTCTCGCTCTCGCCCGGCAAGCATCAGCTGACCATCAGGGTGAGCTTCCGGAGGTCCAGTCACACCCGCGTCCGCACGCTTCGCCGGACGGTGTTGGGGTGCCCGGTCAAGCCGCCGAAGTTCACCGGCTAGCGGTTGCAAACGTAGATGGCGGGCCGTCGCGTGGCGGCCCGCCTTCACGTAACGTGTCGCGAGGATGACGAGGTTCAGGCAATTCGGTTGGGCAACTGGCGTGGTGCTGGCGCTGCTGGTCGGCATGCCCGCCGCCGGCCAAGCCGCACCGGGCGGCCTGCGCATGTGGCACGGGACGCCGATCCAGAGCCTCGACACCCCCTCGGCGTTCACGACTGCCGCCGGTACACCGAGCAGCTCACTGCCGAGCTCCGGAGTGACGTCTCCTCAACCCGGCCCGGCGACGATCCGCCTCTCGGACGAACGCACCTCCACGCAATGGGCCAACCCGTTGTACCGCGCCCTGATCTATGCCCGGCCCGACGGAGCCGCCCCCCGGGTCGGTCACCTGCACCTGGACACCGAGGACGGCTTCCCCGAGGTCTATCTCCTGCTGCAGCAACACATCGACGGCCACAATCAGAGCTGGATCAAGTTGCGGATCCCGGGGCGGCCCAACGGGCGCACGGGCTGGGTGCGCCGCCGTGCGCTGGGGCCCCTGGAGCTCTCGCGCTGGCTGCTGGTGGTAAACCGCCGGACCGAACGCCTGACCGCATACAAGGACGGTCGCGTACAGCTCGTGACCCCGGTCGGGGTCGGCAAGCCGGGCACTCCCACGCCGGCCGGCCACTTCTGGATCCGCGAGCGCTTTCGGGTCCTCGACCCGTCGTCGCCGTACTGGCCGGATGCCATGGGAACCTCGGACTACTCGACGCTCAGCGAGTGGCCGGGCGGCGGCGTCGTCGGTATGCACGGCGCCTGGGACCAGCCGCAGTTGATCCCCGGGCGTCCCTCGCACGGCTGCATCCGACTGCATAACCCCAACATCGCCTGGCTGGCCCCGCGGGTTCCGGTAGGGACACCGCTGCATGTGATCTGATGCGGGCCGCGGGGTGGGTCGCGCTGGCGCTCGTCGCCGCGGGCGCGACGTCGAGCGTTGCCCGAGCCCAGTCGCCCCTGGACCGCACCGCCCGCCTCCAGGGCCAGTTCTCGTTGGCCGGGCACATCACGGTCGCCGTCGGTGTGCCGGGCGAGCGGGTCGGCCAACCCGTCCTGCGCAGCTGGACGTTCGTGCCCTCGTGCCCCGTCGGTCCCTGCCAAACGCTCTTGCTCGCCCGCCGGCGAGCCGCCGGGACCGACCGGCTGGCCCTGAACCTCGTCGCGGCCGACCGCTACTCCGGGACGGGAAGCTTCTACGCACCCCTGCGCTGCCGTCGGCACGTGCAGCGCGCGGGCGAGCTGGTGGTGTTCACCGTCACGGCCCAGATCACGAATGCGACCCTCGACAGCAGCGGTGTGCCGGTCGCCACCCAGATTCACGCCACCTACAGCAACCGCCTGAGGATCAACCGGACGCGATGCGTCGCCGCGCCCCGGCGCGATGCCGCGGTCTACGACGGGTCGATCGCCGTCCCCTAGCGGGGCGCGATCCGCACCGCCCTGAGCACATGCTCGAGGGCGGCCAGCTGGCGGCGGCGCTGGGCGCGCGGGCCGGCCAGCACGACGTAGAGGCAGAACGGGCGCCCCGCGACGGTGAAGAAATGCTGGGTCCCAACCTGGCCTCGGCGGGGATGGGCCAGACGGGCGGGCGAGAACGCGCTCGGTTCAAGACGCGTCGGCATCCCGCGGGCGGCAAACAGCCCCCGCCCCGGCGCCAGTCCAGCCCCCGGCAGGTATTCGGTCAGGGCGATGAACGACGCGCCGGCAGGCATCGACCCCGTGCTGGCGTCGCCGAACTCACCGTCTCCGAGCGCGAGCTGGAAGTCCCCGGCGTGGAGCGTCGCCCCGCCCTGCTCGCGCCGGAACACCCGCCCGCTCCACCGGTGAGGCAGCTCGATCGAGATCCCGTGGCCGGACAGCCTGCTCACTGCGGCACTAGAGCGCGGCCGCCGAGGCGGCGGCGAGCACGAAGGCGACACCCAGCAGCGCGGTCCCGGCGCGGGCCGCGCCGCCGCGCGCCCTGTGCAGACGGGCGTGGAAGGCGACCAGATCGTCGGGGCGGCGAACCCGGGCCGCCAGCAACGGCGTCAGCCCCCGGATCGCCCCGTAGATGCCGAAGATCACGGCACCCCGCCATCGGTCCGCGCTCAGAAACGCGGCCAGCAGTGCCGTGTAGGTGGCAGCGCTGGTCACCGCAGTCGCCACCCCGGCACCGAGCTGGCTGCCGTAGCCAAGGCCGTAGACCCAGCCGCGGTAGCGATCCAGCCACCGTTCGTCGACCTGACGGTGCGGCCCGGGCACAGCCCAGGGGCCGGCGTCGAGTGCAGCGGCGGCGAGCAACGCTGCGGTCAGCACGGCCAGGCGTGTGCTGAGCGCAACCCCGGAAACGAGCGCCGATCCGGCGAGACCCAGAGCGAGGCCGACCAACGCCCCGGCCACGAGCGCGCCGAACAGGAACGCCGACACGGTGATCGCCCAGTGACCGTGACGGCCCCGCTCCCCGAGCGGGGTGATGCTCGCGAGCATCGACTCCCCTCACGGAGACCAGGCGGCGCGGACGGCTGCCACAGCGGCGGCCAGCCCGCCCAGGACCAGCAGCGCGTTTATCACTCTCGCTCCTGGAGGGCGGGGTACAGGCTCGGGTGATCGGGGCCGATCCCCGACGCCTCGAGCGTCCGATCGACGCGATGGGCCCGGGCCGTCCCACCCCGCTGCTGCGAGTCCTCGATCGCGTCCGAGACCAGCGAGCTCAGCGCCGACCAGCTGGTTGCCGCCCCCTCGCCGCGGATCGCGCCGTCGACGAGGACGAAGTACGGCGACCCTGGGACCGCGTACTCGTCCCAGGCCTGGGACGACATCACCACCGGGACCCCGGCCGGCGCCAGCTGAGCCAGCTTCGTCAGTCGTTCGCGATCGGCCCCGTGGGTCACCACCACGGTCCGCACCCCGGGCGGCAGCCGGCGCTCTCCGAGCGTCTCCCAAAAGCCGGCGCAGGTGCTGCAGCCACTGGTCAGGAAGGCCAGCAGCGTCGGCCCGCCGCCGCCGGCTTCGAAGTCGAGCGAGACAACGTCTCCGGTCAGGGTCGGACCGGTCAGCGGCGCCGCTCGAGCTCCCGGCGCGCGCGGCGGGGCGGCCGGCGGCGGCATGACCTCGTCGGTGCCGTCCGCTTCACCCGGCGGACCGAGCCGGCGCAGGATCTCCGCGTTTGAGCGCAGCAGGCCGGCCACCAGCACAATCAGCAAGACCAGCAGCACGGTCTCCACTGACACGATCGCCGCCATCACGCGCCACCGCCGCCGGGGAGCGGGACCGCCAGACCCTCCAGGCAGCCGGCTTCGTGTTTGCAGGTCCGGTTGTCGACCTTCTCGGTGCGATTGCAGTTGAGCCCCGGCACCTGTCCGGGGTGCTGGCAGATGACCAGCCGGCAGACGACCTCGGTCTGACCCTCCACCTGGGCGTTGCACTGGCCGTAGCGGAAGCGGTTGCAGTCAACCCGGCGCCGCCCGCAGTCCCCGCCGGCGCACTGACATCCCCCCGGGTAGACGTGGCCCGGGATGCGGTTGCAGTCCAGGTAGTAGCGGTACCCCTGGCCGTCGCACAGGCCCGAGCCCTTGTAGTCGGTGCACTTCCACCAGCCGGCCACGTAGGTGTTGGCCGGGCAGGTGTTCAGTCCCCGTTCGATCTCACAGCAGAAGGCGGTGTAGCCGTCGTTGCACTTGGCCTTGGGTGGGCAGTGGCGCGGCCGGATCACCGCCCAGGCGCTCTCGGGACGGACCAGGTAGCGGACCGGAGCGACCGCGAACGCCGAGCCGGCCAGTGCCGCCCGGGCCAGCACGCCGCGCCGCGAGGTGCGACGTTCCAGGGCCGAGCCCATGGCCCCGGCGAGCCACGACGCCGGGCTCATGCCGGACTCCACGATCGCCACAGCAGCGGCAGCTCGGAGTAGGCGACCACGGTCCCGTACACCGCCCCCGCAGTGCCGACAACCAAAACCGTCATGGTCCCGGTCGGCCGTCCAGAGAACCAGGACAGCGCGTGCGGCGAGGCGGCGGCGCAGACGACGCTGACCGCCGCCAGCGCGGCGCTGAGCAGCGACTGGATCGGTGAGGCGGGAGCGCGCTCGGAGCCGAAGCAGCCGCACGAGCGGCCCCGTCGCCAGAGCACCACCGCCGCGACGGCGAAGGCCGCGTACAGCCCCGCCATCAGCGCCGAGCTAAGCGTGCTCGCGCTCAACAGCGCCCAGACGCCGAGGGCCAGCTCGAGGACCGCGAAGGCGCGAATCGCCGCCGCCGGGACACCCACGGCAGCGGCCGCCGGCGCGGGCGAATACAGCTTGGCCAGCCCGGCGACGCACAGCAGGAGCGCCACGACCGCGTGCGGGACGGTCAGCGCGTTCGCCACGCGCTGGGCTCTCGCTCGAGGATGGTCGTCGCCGCACTGGCGGGGTCGAGCTCGCGGGAGACAACCCGGTCAAGCAGCTCGCGCACCTCGTCGTCCTCGTGAATCGACTCTTCGAGGTCACGTCGCAGCCGGAAGGCGGCGATGGCCAGCACCTCGTTCATCAGGTTGCGGCGCCTGCGCTCTGACAGCGTCCCTTCGCTGATGATGAATTCCCGGTGCTCGGAGAGCTTGTCGGCCAGCTCCTCAACGCCATCGCCCCGCAGCGCCTCGGTGCGCACGATCGGGACTTCCCAGGCGGCCTTGGGACCGAGGGCCAGCACGCCTCTGATCTCCCTGATCATGGTGTCGGTCAGGGGGTGGTCGGCTTTGTTGACGACGATCACGTCGGGGATCTCCATCACGCCCGCTTTCAGAGCCTGGATTGAATCACCGGAACCCGGCATCAGGGCGAGCACCACGGTATCGGCGTGGTCGATGATGTCGACCTCGGCCTGGCCCACCCCGACCGTCTCCAGCAGCACCAGGTCACGGCCCGAGGCGTCCATCAGCAGCGCCGCCTGGAGCGCCGCTTCGCTGAGCCCGCCGAGCGCGCCGCGGTTGGCCATCGAACGTATGAACACGCCCGGGTCCAGGAAGTGCTCGGTGAGCCGGATCCGATCGCCCAGCAGCGCCCCCTTGGTGAACGGCGACGAGGGGTCGATCGAGAGCACCGCCACGGTCCGCTCGCGCGCGCGCTCGAGCCGAGTCAGCGAGGCCATCAGCGTCGACTTGCCGACGCCGGGTGGACCGGTGAACCCGACCACGGCCGCCCGCCCGGTGCGCGGGTAGACCTCGCGGACGAGCGCCCAGCCCTCGGGATCGTCGTTCTCGACCAGCGAGATGGCGCGGGCGAGGGCGCGCTTGTCGCCTTCGAGCAGGCGCTGCGCGAGGGGCTGATCCGAGCGGGCCACGAGGGCGAGCAATCATGCCAGGACGGCCCCGCCCGGGGTGCGATCGCCCCAGCGCCGCGGCTGCCCTGCGGGTTTGATCGGCACCGCTTACGATCTGGCCGTGCGCTCGGGCGGCACACAGCAGACCAGTCGCTTCCGGGACCGACCGTCGCCGGCCTCGGTGCCGCCCCCACCGCGGACGGGACCCGCGCCGCTGCGCGGGGGGCCGCTGGCCTTCTGGCGCTTCGTCCGCTCCCACAACATGCTCGGGCGCGGCTACGCGATCCTGCTCGTGCGCTGGCTGTGGCTGAAGCTGCGGTGGCGCGGACGTCTGCGCACCGACGGGCTGTGCTTCGTCGGCCCCGGGGTCAAGTTCGAGATCGGGCCGGGGGCGTCGGTGACCCTCGGCCGGTGGTCGTGGGTGGGCCACGGGTGCAAGATCCGCGTCCACGAGGGCGAGCTGATGATCGGCGCCAAGACCGTGCTGGGCCAGGAGTGCACGATCTCGGCCTACCAGCACATCTCGATCGGGCGCGAGTGCATCATCGCCGACCGGGTGATGATGATCGACTTCGACCACGGGATGGTGGAGGTCGAGCGCCCGATCCGCGAGCAGGGGATCTACAAGCGCGACGTCAACATCGGCCACAACGTCTGGATCGGGTACGGCGCCTGCCTGCTGCGCGGCGTCCAGGTTGGCGACAACTCGGTCATCGGCACCAGCTCGGTGGTCACCTGCGACGTGCCCGCCAACGCGGTCGTGGGCGGGATCCCGGCCAAGGTGATCCGGATGCGCGACGCCCCCAAGACCTTCCGCTGGGCGTAGGGCGCCAGGCCGGCCGCGGCTCGTCGTCGGCCTCATTAGCACGTGCGCAACGGGCCACGGCCGCCGGTCCCGGGCCGGCTGGGTCGACTTGGGCACGCATGCGGTGCACAGTCGCACGCCCCTCGCCGGGACCCGCCGGCCGGTGGACGTTGTGCACCCCCCAACCACCGGCGGCCGACCGGACACCACAGAGCGAGCCCGGGCCATGTCCTGAAGGTTCGCTCCCCCAGGCTCAGGGGGTGGTCGTTGTGGGACACAGCTGAGGCTCGGCGCGATCGCTCGCTCTGAAATGTCCGCCCCCGGCCCCCGGCCCCCGGCCCCCGCGCCCGCCTCGCCCCCCGCGCCCGCACCCCCACCCGCACCCGGGAGCCGATCTCCCGGCTAGGCAAACGAGCGCACCAGATCCGGCGCCAGCCCCCGCAACTGCGGCTCCAGCGACTCGTCGCCGGCCAGCGCCCGATCCATCAGCTCCCGGTGGCGTCGGGCCCGCTGCACCGGATAGTCGCCGGCCAGCCGCCGCGAGCTGAGAAATGCCCAGTCGCTCGACTGCAGCGCCAGCAGCTCACGAAGCGCCCGGTCGGGTGCCCGCTCGCCGGCGGCGACGAGCTCGAGCTCGGCCGTGCGAGCGCTCCAGGCCAGCTCGGCGACGGCCGGACCGCTCCACGTGCGGAGGTCTCCTCCCTCCCCCCAGGTGGTGGTCTGCAGATCGGCCGGAGCCGGCGTGGGCGGATGGCGCTCGATCGCATCGTCGAGCCCGGTCAGCACCAGTCCGCGGCGGGCGGCCTCCTCGATCACCAGCGCCAGCCACTCGATCCCCTCATACCACCAGTGCCCCAGCAGCTCGGTGTCAAGCGCGCAGACGCACACGCCCCCGCCTGACACCCGCGCGATCACCCGGCTGACGAAGTCGGACGCGTCGGCGGCCGCCTGGGCCAGCGCGCCGTCACGATCGTAGGCCCCGCCATCGTTGCGCCACAGTCGGTGGTTGTGGCTGGTGTGGTGGTGGTAGTCGCGGTAGGCGTGGCCGGCCGGATAGCCGTCCTGGCTCCAGATCAGGGCCATCGTCTGGCGATCGACCGGCCACAGGACGGGGCCGTCGGCGCTGGCCAGGGGCCCTAAATGGCGCCGGTCGCCGAACCCGAACCGGTTGCTCAGCTCGACGCAGACGGCGCGGACCCCGGCGCCCTCCAGCAGCGGGTCAAGCCACGGATCGTGGCCGCACTCGGGCAGCCAGAAGCCCCCCGGCCAGGCGCCGAAGCGGCGGCGGTGCGACGCGATCCCGGTCTGCAGCGAAAGCGCCACCCCAGCATCGCTGGCCAGCAGCGGCAGGACGGCGTGGCTGGCCGCCGAGGTCCAGCTGGCGTGACGACCCAGCGCAACCAGCAGGCCATCCGGGCCGAGCTCGCGAAGGCGCTCGGCGGCCCGGGCGTAGTCGGCCGCCGACCGTCCGCTCTCGGCCACCAACTCGCCGGCCCCGCGGGCCCGGAGCTCGGCCGCGTCGCGGCGGTGGGTCTCGGGACGGACCTCGGTCAGAAAGCGCAGGCAGCGGGCCATCGCCTCGGGCTGCTCGAGCTGGTCGCAGAGCACCGGTGTCAGCGACAGCGTGAGCGGCGCCGTACCGAGGACGTCGAGCAGCGGCAGGTAGCAGACGGCGATCGCCTCCCACAGCCACTCCTCGCCGAACGGCCAGGTCCCGAAGCCCTCCACGTAGGGCATGTGGGTGTGCAGGACGATTGCGAGCTCGCCCGGCTGCCGCTCGGCTGAGTGCATCACCGTCAACGACTACACCATCGCACCCGGCGGGATCCCAGACCCCGGATCCCAGATCGGGGACCGGCGTCTAGCGGCAGATGGCCAGGAAGTCCAGCGCGGTATCGAGGTCGCCGGCCCGCAGCACGAAGTCACGGGTGGAGATCGCCGGCGTGAAGCGGTCATAGAAGGGCTTGGTGAGCCCCAGGCGTCGGTGCACGGCGTCCCAGCCCCAGTCCAGCGCCGTCTCGTGCAGTCGCAGCTTGCCGGCGTGAAACAGGCCCAGGACCTCGACCTCGTCGAAGACATCTCGGCACAGCTGTTCGAACTCGTGCGCCCGGTACTCCTTGAGGTGCCAGGGATTGTCTGATTTGACGGCTCCGGGGGCGGCGAGCGTCAGCAGGTTCGGGGTCGAGACGTAGGCCGCGCCTCCCGGAGCCAGCAACGTGCGGAAGTGTCCGAGCACTGCCCGCGGATCCTGGACGTGCTCGATGGTCTGCAAAAAGACGACCGCGTCGAAGCTCTCAGGAGAACCGTAGGTCTCGACCAGTCCCCGTTCGAAGCTCAGATTCTGGCGCCGGTAGCGCAGCCGGGCGTGCTCGTGCGCTTCGGGGTTGCCATCGACGCCCACCACGCTGGCGGCCGAGCGCCACAGCACCTCGGAGCCGTAACCCTCGCCGCAGGCCATGTCAAGGACGCGGCCGCCGATCACCCGGGCGCCGATCCACTCGTAGACGGCCAGATGCCTGCGAAACCAGTAGTTCTCGGCCGGCACATCGGGCAATGTGCGCTCGCCGGTGAGCCCCAGCGGCGGCACGCCGGCGGGCTGATTGCGCTGAACGTGAGCGTTCACTGGCACCGACCGACAGGGTAATGTGCCCGGCAGCATGGAGGCACTGCGGACGCCGAACGAGATCCGAGATGTCAACACGCGATACCACGATGTCGCGGCGCACACCTACGACTCGAAGTGGGGCATCGACTTCGGCGATGTCGGGCAGGGCCAGGTGCTCGGCAAGCTGCGCAAGCTGCTCGGCGCCGAGCTCGACGACGGCTATGACCGCTCGCTGGAGATCGGTGCCGGAACCGGCTATTTCAGCCTCAACCTGCTCCAGGCCGGGGTCGTGGCGGAGGCGACGTGCACCGACATCTCCCCAGGCATGGTGGCCACGCTGGGCAGCAACGCGCAGCGGCTGGGGCTCCCCGTCAAGGCCGCCCGGGCCGATGCCGAGTCGCTGCCGTTCGCCGACTCCAGCTTCGACCTGGTGCTCGGCCACGCCGTGCTGCACCACCTTCCCAATCTGAGGCGGGCGTTCGCTGAGTTTCACCGCGTCCTGCGCCCCGGCGGGCGGATCGTCTTCGCGGGCGAGCCTTCCCGCGTCGGGGACCGGATCGCCGCGCTGCCCAAGCGCTGCGCCAGTGCCCTGGCCCCGGGATGGCGGCGCCTGATGCGAGCCGCCCCCGCTCCGCCCCCGGGCGCCGCGGGCTCCTGCGACGAGGTCGATCACGGGCTCGAGCAGTGGGTCGACATCCACGCCTTCGCCCCGGGCGATCTGAACCGTCACGCCCGCCGGGCCGGGTTCGTCGACATCGTCGTGCGAGGCGAAGAACTGACCGCGAACTGGTTCGGCTGGTTTAACCGGGCGCTCGAGGCCAGCGCCGATCCCGCCGACGTTCCGATGCTCTGGCGCCAGTACGCGTTCCACGGCTACCTGATGTTCCAGAAGCTCGACGAGAGGCTGCTCGAGCCGCTGCTGCCCCCGGCGATCTTCTACAACCTGCTGCTCAGCGCGCGCCGCTCCTGAACGCGCACCGTGCCGCGCCCGCCGCGGCGATCCGGAGCCCCTTCGGGAGCCACCGTGTCCCAGGCCATAAAATTGGCCGATGACCGAGCCGGTCAACCGAGAGTTCCCGCTGTTCCCGCTCGGACTGGTTGCGCTCCCCGGTGAGTTGATTCCGCTCCACATCTTCGAGGAGCGCTACAAGACGATGATGAGCCAGTGCCTGGAGCACGAGAGCGAGTTCGGGATCGTCTGGCTCTCCGACGACGGATTGCGCGACATCGGCTGCGCCTGTGCGATCGACCGCGTGCTGGAGCAGATGGAGGACGGCCGGATGAACCTGCTGGCCCGGGGCACCCGGCCGTTCCGGGTGCTCGAGCGTCAGGGCCATCTTCCCTACCCCGCCGGGGTGATCGAGTTCGTCGAGGATCGCGATGACACCCCCGACCCTGAGCTGGCGGCGAGCGCCCGAGCCGCCTACGCGGACCTTGTCAAGCGGGCCACCGACCGCGAGCCGGAGACCGACGAGCTCGACGAGATGAGCGCCTACGACATGGCGGCGACAGTCGACTTCGGGCTCGACGCCAAGCAGGGCCTGCTTGACCTGCGCTCGGAGAACGCCCGGTTGAGGCTTGTCACGCGGCTGTTTCGGGCCGCCACCAAGCGCCTTGACTTCGTGGACCGGGCCCAGGCGCGGGCGCGCTCCAACGGCAAGGTCCGCTTCGGCTGAGCCCCGCCGGGCGGTCCGCTTCGCCCGAGCGCCGCCGGGCTACGGAGCGCCGACGATGGCGGTGAAGCCGACCATGAAGGCCCCGAACAGGATGCAGTAGATCCCGAACGGGATCAGGTTGCGGTCCTTGAAGTACCGGGTCAGGTAGCGCACGGTGACGATCGCCGTGGCGGCAGCGAAGATCGCCGCGATCACCGCCGGGCCGCGTATCCCGGCACCGAGCGGCCCGGTCAGGTCGCCGACCTTGTAGAGGCCGGCGGCAAGGATCGGAGGCGTCGCCAGCAGGAAGGCGAAGTGGGCGGAGTCGGCGTTATCCAATCCTCGCGCCAACCCGCCGGTCATGCATACGCCGTCGCGGCTGATCCCGGCGATCAGCGCGGTGCTCTGAAGGGTGCCGATCACGCCGGCCTCTCGATACTCGAGCGTGTCGAGGCGGCGGGCGCCCTCGGGGTTGAGGCCCTCGCGCCGAGCCAGCTCGCGGACCTCGGAGCGGCGGCGAAAGCGCTCGGCGCCGATCAAGATGAACCCGTTGACGATCAGGAAGAAGGCGGCGGCCAGTGGCTTGGCCAGCGCCTCGCGGATTGGGTGCTCGAGCAGGATGCCCAGGATCCCCACCGGGATCGTGGCCGTGATGATCAGCCAGGCCAGCCGCTCGGTGGGGGTCTCGATCCGCCGTTTGCGCAGCGTGGCGAAGAACGCGAGGATGATCGCGATCCACTCGCGCCAGAAGTAGATCAGCAGGCCGATCGCGCTCCCGACGTGCAGCATGACCACGAAGGCCAGCCACGGGGATTCCGGCTCCGACTGCCAGGCGACGATGTTGTGCCAGCCAAACAGCGTCGGGAACAGCACGGTGTGGCCGAGGCTCGACACCGGGAACAGCTCGGTGGCGCCCTGGAGGACGCCGAGCACGATCGCTTGAAATGTGGTGATCAGGTTTTGGGCAGCGAGTGCGAGCACGAAGCGGGAAAGGCTAGCCGCAGGGCTAAGCGGAGGCTAAGCCCCCGGGCCTTAAGCGGAGGCTAAGGCGTTCATATCTCTCAGGGGCTCAGCCCGCAGGGCCGCTGCGCGACCTGGGCGGCGAACAGCTCTGCTCGGGCGAGCTCCGGGTGGTGCGCGGTGTCACGGTCCGAGAACCGGATCACCCCCTGCTCGAGGCTGATCCGGTAGGAGAACACAGTTCCGGGAGCCGGTTTGAGGAACAGGTTGTGGCTGGCGTCGGTGCTCAGATTCTCGGCCAGGTCCCGGGCCGCGATCAGCATCTCGTTGGAGATCATCCTGGCCTTGGCGCCGTTGCAGCGGATCGTGCCCGAGTCGTTGACGAGCAGCGTCAGCCTCGTCCCCTGGCCGGTCCGGGTGAGCAGGAACAGGTCCGCGGACTGGACGTCGGCACCGCAGCCGGCCAGGGCCAAGATCGCGACCGCAGCGACCGCAGCGGCCGCGGCGGCCACGGCCCGCGCCGGCACGCGTGGCGGACGCCGGTCCTTGGCGCTGCGGCACGAGGCGACGAGGGACGCGGGGCGCGCCCGCACCGCCCGCCTCACGGCCCGGTCACTACGACTGCCGCGCCCCCGCGCCGCGGATCTCCGCCGCCGGAGAACCCGCCGTCGGGCTCCCGCGCCACCGCTTGGGCGCCGCCGAAGAACAGGTTGCGCTCGCGAAACGGACCCAGCCGCCGCCCGCTGGCCTCAAGCGGAGCGATATCGACGCCCGGCTCGGTGTAGACGATCCCATTCTCGAAATGCACGCGGGGAGCGTCGACCGCGTCCTGGGCCGCCATCCCGTCGTCGATTGAGCGCACGATCGTCTGCAGCACCGCCGACCGGATCCGGTTGGAGCCGGCGCTGCCCACCGCCAGCTCGGGCGCCCCGTGGCTGAGGACCACCGTCGGCGACATCATGCTGGGCAGCCTGCGGCCCGGCGGGTGGCGGTGAAAGCCGAGGGGATTGAGGTCCTGCTCGCCGAGCATGTTGTTGAGGTGTACACCGGTGCCGGGCACGATGATCCCAGAGGCCGATCCGTTGGAGCAGGTCACCGAGCAGGCCCAGCCCTCCCGGTCCAGCGCCGCGATGTGAGTGGTGGAGCCCAGCGGTCCGCCCGCCGAGTTCAGGAACCGCTGCACGAACTCAGGGTCGGCGAGGCCGGCCAGAAACTCCGACGTCCGATCGCGCTGGGTGCGTTCCATGACCTCGACCAGCCGGGTCACCGAGGGCGGCCCGGGTTGGGCGTCGAGCCGCCCCAGGGCCCGCGCGATCAGGATCCCGCCCGCCGAGGGAGGCGGGTTGGTGAGCACCTCGCGGCCGCGGTAGCCCACACGCACCGGCTCGCGATCGACCACCTCGTAGGCGGCCAGGTCCCGGCGGGTCAACGTGCCACCGCGCTCGGTCACCCAGTCGACGATCGCCGCCGCGATGTCACCTTCGTAGAACGGCCGCGATCCCTCGCTTCCCAGGCGCTCCAGGGCGTCGGCCAGCTCAGGCTGGCGCAAACGATCGTCGGCGCGCACGAGCCGGCCCTGGGGCGCGAACAGGGCGGCCGATTCCGGCGTGGAGGTGACGATCGCGCCGAGGATCTCGATGATGTAGGCCTGCGGCCCGTTGAGCTCGACGCCCTCGCGGGCCAGCTTCACGGCGGGAGCCACCAGGCGCTCGAGGCCGAGCCGCCCAAACCTCCGGGCGGCCTCGCAGACCCCCGCTGGCATCCCGAACGCTCCCACCGAAGCCGCCCCGATGTTGAACTCCTGAATCGCGTCGCCAAACGACACGTGGACCGGAATCAGCTGTGAACGCGAGCTGGCGTCGGTCCCCCGGCCCGGAGCCTCGACGAAGAAGTCAAGCAGCGCCGGCGGCTGCCCCGGCGCCACCACCAGCATGTATCCCCCGGCCCCCAGCCCGGTCAGCAGCGGCTCACAGGCAAACGACGCCAGCATCGCCCCCAGGGCGGCATCGACAGCGTTGCCCCCGCTGCGCAGCGCGTCGCCCCCGGCGGCGGCACTGACCGGGTGGCCGGCGGCGACCACGCCAAGCTGGCGACTCACGGGCTCACGGGCTCACGGGCTCACGGGCCACACGGACCGGGGAGTCTCGATAAAGCACCCCGCACTGACGGTCCGGGAGCGAGCCTGGGAAGGACGCTGCGAGCGACGCCTGCTCCGCACGCGAGCGAGCGAGGACACCGCGACGCGAAGCTACCGGACCGTCAGCGGCGGGGCATGAATTCCGGGACGTCGAGATCCCGAACCGGGCCCGACACCGCGCGCTCGCGCACCCGGCTGACCCGCGGCTCGCCCACCGGCTCCTGCAGCGCCCGCCGCGGCGACTCCTCCTGGCGGCGCTGGCGGCCACCGAAGGACTCGTCCTCACGGCGGCGGCGGCTTCCATCAAAGCCGGTGGCCACGACTGTCACCCACACCTGATCGTCGAGCTTTTCGTCGACCATCGCCCCGAAGATGATGTTGGCGTCGGGGTGGGCCGCCTCGGCCACCGCCTTGGCGGCCTCGTTGACCTCCCACAGGGAGATGTCCCGGCCGCCGGTGATCGAGAGCAGGATCGATCGCGCGCCGTCCATGCTGGTCTCAAGCAGTGGCGAGGCCACGGCCTGCTCGGCGGCGTCGATGGCCCGGCGCTCGCCGGTGCCCATCCCGATTCCCAGCAAGGCATTTCCGGCCTCGGCCATGATCGTCCGCACGTCGGCGAAGTCGAGGTTGATCAGCCCGGGCAGCGTCACCAGGTCCGAGATCCCCTGCACGCCCTGGCGCAGCACGTCGTCGGCGACGCGGAACGCCTCGACCATCGAGACCCCGCGGTCCAGGACTGACAGCAACCGGTTGTTGGGGACCACGATCAGCGTGTCGACCTCTTCCTCCAGGGCGGTGATCCCCGCCTCGGCCTGCTCGCGACGGCGCGAGCCCTCGAACTGGAACGGCCGGGTGACGATTCCCACGGTCAGGGCGCCGAGCTCGCGAGCGATCTGGGCGACGATCGGGGCCGCGCCGGTGCCGGTGCCGCCGCCGGCGCCGGCGGCTATGAACACCATGTCCGAGCCGCGCAGCATCGCCTTGATGCGGTCGTACTCCTCGCGCGCCGCCCGGCGGCCCAGCTCGGGATCGGAGCCCGAGCCCAGTCCGCGGGTGATCCCGTCTCCGATGTGGAGCGTCTCGTGGGCGGCCGACAGCTGCAGCGACTGCAGGTCGGTGTTGATGGCCAGAAACTCGACTCCCTCCACCTCGGCCTCGACCATCCGGTTGACGGCGTTGACGCCGGCGCCACCCACGCCGACCACGCGCAGGATCGGCTGGCCGACGACCGTCGGCGCCGGGAACTCCTCGGCGGGACGATCCGGCCTGGCGTAGACATCCCGCGGGGCGGTTTGCGAGGCGGGCTCGAGAATGTCCTCGGGGATGTCGGTGGAGAATGCGTGCCGCAGCCGCTCCTGGTGGGAGGGCACGTGGCGGACCTCGGGCTCGATCGGCGGGGCCGGGGTCTGCAACGACGGATGGGCATGCGGCCGGCGCGCCGCCGGGGCGGGAGCCTCGGGCGGCGGCGGCGCAGTCGGCTTGGACGCCTTGGGCGCCCTGGCCGGCTTGGACGCCTTGGGCGCCTTAGGCGCCTTGGCCGGCTCGGCCGGCTCCGCCGGCTCAGGAGCGTCGTCGGTGGTCTTGCGGAACAGATCCGCCAGCGGCCCTTCGCGCATACTCGCGCGCTTACCGGTTGCCATGTGCGAGGACCTCCTTGGCAAGCTGCCTGTAGGCGTGTGCGGCCAGACCGTCGGGTTCGTATTTCAGCACGGACATGCCCTTCACGGGGGCTTCAGCGAACCGGACCGTCTTGCGAATCCGCGATGCGAACACGCGGTCACCGAAGTTCTCCTCCAGCATCTCGATCGCCTCCTTGGCGTGCAGCGTGCGGAGGTCGACGAGCGTCGGCAGGATCCCCTCGATCTCGACATCCGGGTTCAGGTTCTCCCGGATCATCGAGAGCGTGTTCTGAAGCTGGATCAGCCCGCGCATTGACAGATATTCGCACTGCACGGGGACGATCACCTTGTGTGAGGCCGTCAGCGCGTTGATCGTCAGCAGCCCGAGGCTCGGCGGAGTGTCGATGAAGACGAAGTCGTAGTCGTCGGCGACCTCCCTGAGCGCCTTCTCCAGAGACCGCTCGCGGCCGATCATCGTCGACATCGCGATCTCGGCGCCGGCCAGGTCGATCGAGGCGCAGGCGACGTCGATCTCGCGCTTGCGGATCACCTCGCGGATCGAGATGTGGTGAACCAAGACGTCGTACATCGACTTCTCGAGCGTGTCGGGATCGATCCCCTGCGACATCGTCAGGTTCCCCTGGGGGTCCATGTCGCAGCAGAGCACGCGGTGTCCCTCTTCGGCAAAGGCCACCGCCAGGTTGAGCGTTGTCGTGGTCTTGGCGACGCCTCCCTTCTGGTTGGCGAGCGCGATCACCTTGCAGGTGGACATCAGCGGGGACTCCGATGGGATCGGGGACTCATACGCGCCTGTATTCGCAGGCAAGCCGGGAAATCCTCCGAAAACCCGTGCTGTCCGGGGCGGCAGCGGGGTGACTGAGGCCGTCCCTCGGTATTTTCATCTTCCGTGGGCGAACTGTTAGATCGGCGCTTGATCTTCGTCACCGGCAAGGGAGGCGTCGGCAAGTCGACCGTCGCGATCGCGCTGGGGATACTGGCCGCCCGCCATGGTCGGCGCACGATCGTCGCCGAACTGGCCAGCCAGGATCGAGTCCAGCAGACCTTCGAGCAGACCGGTGAGACGTTCAAGGAGGTCCGCCTGGGCGACGGCCTGTTCACGATCTCGATCGATCCCCAGGGCGCCATGGACGAGTACCTGAAGGTCAAGACCGGGGCGGTCGGGCAGAAGCTCGGCTCCAGTCGCCTGTTCCAGGCCCTGGCCATGGCCACGCCGGGAATGCGTGAGCTGCTGACGATCGGCAAGGTCTGGGAGCTCGCTCAGCCCGAGCGCCGCACTGAGGACGCCGACCCCTACGACCTGGTGATCGTCGATTCGCCGGCCGCCGGCCACGGTCTGGGGATCCTGCGCACGCCCCGCACCTTCGCCGAGATCGCCCGAGTGGGACCGATCGCGCATCAGGGTCGGATCATCGCCAAGACGATCGCCAGCCACAAGTTCACCGCCGTAGTGGCAGTCGCCACGGCCGAGGAGATGCCGGTCAACGAGACGCTGTGGCTGCGCGACGAGCTGGTCGTCGACAAGCGTCCCCTCGACGCGGTGATCGTCAACGCGCTGTACCCGCGCCGGTTCCGGGGCGGCGAACAGGCCGAGCTCAGGGCGGTCCGCGAGCGCTCCCCCTCCCCGCTGGTAAACGCCGCGCTGGACGCGGCGCTGTCGGAGAGCGAGCGGGCCCGCCGCCAGGCCCAGCAGCTCAAGCGCCTGCAGAGAGGGCTCGGCTCCAGGCCGCTGGAGCTCCCCTACCTGTTCGCCGAGCAGCTCGGACCGGCCGAGCACGGCCGGCTTGCCGATGCGCTGCAGCGCGGGCTCGCCAGGCGCTCGATGCTCCCGGCCCGCAAGCCGGCCACCCTCACCGGCTGAGCCGAGCCGCCCGCGCCCCGGCCCGCAGTCCCGATTCGATCGCGCCGTCGATGAAGCCGGCCCAACCGTCGGCGATATCGGAGCCGGCCAGCACCACGCGTCCGTTGGGGGCCCGCATCGCCGCGTGATGGTGCTCGTACCAGCCGGGCCGGTGGATCGCCCAGGTCCCCCGGGAGAACTCGTCGCCGAGCCAGTCGTGGGCGGTCGCCGACAGCAGCTCGTACCCGGGCAGGATCTCGTCCAGCTGGCGCTGCAGGCGATCCAGGTCCGAGGCGTCGCACCGCTCGGCGTCAGGCCCGAACCCGACCAGCAATTGGGTGCCGTCCTCAAACAGCTCCTCGGTGGCCAGGTAGCCGAACGGGTGCCCGGGCCGGATCGCGTTCTGCTGCAGCGGCTCCCCGCGGGCATGGAGCATCAGCTTGATCCCCCGTGAAGCCTGGCCCAGTTCGATCGCCCGCTGCTGATCTTCGGCCAGGCCGGGGCTGAACTCGATCGCCCCGAGCACGTTCAGCGGCACGGCGATCACCACCGCGCGGGCCGCGAAGCCGTTTCCCGAATCGCCGGTCGTGACGTCGACCCGGTCCCCCCGTTCGGTGACCGCCGCCACCGCAGTGGCGAGCCGGGTCTCGAAGGGTGCGGCTTGGGCGATGGCCCGCAGCAGCGCTTCGGTGCCGCCGGCGATCGTCACTCGGCCGCCCGTGTACTGAGTCAGAGCCAAGCTGTAGCCCGACAGGGCGTGCCATCGCAGCACCGACACGGCGCCGGCATCGGTCAGGGGGGCGTGGGCCAGGGACTCGACCTCGGCGCTGAGGACCTCGCGCTGCTCGCGGGGGAGGTCGAGCTCGGCGATGCGCTCGGCGATCGTCAGCCGGTCAAACCGAGCCAGGCGCTCCAGCGCGGCAAGCGGGTCGTGGGGCTGGGGAAGCGCCTCCTGCACCCCGTCGACGAACCGGTCCCAGCCCTGGCGGGCGATCTCGTCGCGCTCGTCCATCGTTCCCGCCCGGCGCTGCTCGCCGACGTACCAGCCGGCCCGCTGGGCGTCGTCGCTGAGCACCACCCCCAGCCCCGCCCGGGTCAGCTCCGAGAACGTGTGGGGCTGATGCCAGTGCACCCACGCCCCCCCGTACTCGATCCGCGACCCCGCCCAGTCCGCACTCCAGGTCCGTCCGCCCAGTCGGTCGCGGGCCTCGAGCAGGAGCACCGACCGGCCCCGCAACGAACACTCGCGGGCGGCCGTCGTGCCCGCGAACCCGCCGCCGACCACGATCACGTCATACATGGCATCGGCGCGCCGCCGCGTCCACGGCCGCGGCCCCGGCCGACGTCGCCACCACCGGGTTTAGCTCAATCAGATCGAGGCCGTCGTCGAGCAGCAGCGTCGCGATCCCTTCGGCCAGCCGCGCGACCGCGGCCAGGTTGATACTCGGCCGTCCGCGCCCGCCGGCCAGCACGGGCGCCCCGCGCAGCGACCGCAGCGCGGCCTCGATCCGGGCCGCGTCGGCCGGCAGCGGCACGATCGCCACGTCGTCGAGCAGCTCGGTCCAGATTCCGCCCAGCCCCAGCACCAGAGCGGGAACGACGCCGTCGGTCCGCGCGGCGACGATCAGCTCGACGCCCGGGGGAACCATCCGCTCGGCGAGCAGGACGCCGCCATACCGCGCGACGAGTGGCGCCAACCGGCGGTGAGCGCTGCGGACCTCGGAGTCGCGGGCCAGGCCGACGATCACTCCGCCCAGCTCGGACTTGTGCTGCACGCTCGGCGAGCTGAGCATGACCACGATCTCCCCGCCGAGCTCGCCCAGCGCCGCCGCGGCGTCGTCCTCGCCGACCACCACGCGCCCCGCGGGCACCGGCAGCCCCCGCGAGCGCATGAGCTCCTTGGCCTCGTGCTCGGCCAGCCACTGGCCGGCCACTCCGCCGGACCACCGCCTGGCGCTGGCCGCTATCGCCCGCAGGCGGGCGGGGTCAGCCGGCGGGCGGGCTCTGGCCGCCGCACAGCGCAAGCCGGTCCGCAGGCCCGCCGCCGCGGCAACGCCGGCACACGCGAACTCCCAGGCGGCGTGATCGTCGAGTAACTCCGGCAACGTCGAGGAGATGATCGTCGGGACCGGGCTGGCCGCCGCGCCCATCGCCAGCCCTTCGCGGACCGCGCGCCAGGACTCCTCGGGGGCGCCGCTGAGACCGTGGGGCTGGTCGTAGAAGACGACCACCTGGTCGACCCCGGGGTCCTCTCCCAGCGTCCTGACCAGCGCGGCCAGGGCAGGGCGGTCGCCCCAGATCATCGCCGTGTAGTCCAGCGGATTGGCGACCGTGGCCGCGCTCGGCAGCAGCCGCTGCAGGGCGGCCGCCGAGGCCGGGGCCAGCGGGGGCAGTTCGAGGCCGAGCCGCTCGGCCTCGTCCGCCCCCTGGGCGGAGTCCCCGCCTGAGCAGGTCATGATCGCGATCCCCCGCCCGGCCACCGGTGCCGCGTCGACGGCCAGCGTCTTGGCCAGCTCCAGCAGCTCGTGGACATCGTGTGCCCAGACCGCGCCGGCCTCGCGCACCAGGCTGCGGAACACCCGCTGATCGCCGGCCAGGGCGCCGCTGTGGGCGGCCGCCGCCGCGGCCCCCGCCGCCGTGCGGCCAACCTTCAGCACCGCCACCGGCACACCGGCGTCGGCACAGGCGGCCAGCCCGTCGCACAGCCGCGGACCGCCGTCGTCCTCCAGGTACAGCGCCACCGAGCCGACCCCCTCCTCGCCGGCCAGGTACTCCAAGTAGTCGGCCGCCGACAGTACGGCCTGGTTGCCGCTGGCGATCACGGTGTGAAAGCGGATCCCGCGCCGGGTGGCCAGCGCGTTGACGGCGACGTTGCCGCTCTGGGAGACCAGCGCCACGCCACCCGGCTCGGCCGGTTCCAGGGCATCTCCCCACAGCGCCACGCGTCGGCCCGGCGAAACGATGCCGTTGCAGTTGGGGCCGCACACCGGCAGCCCGTGGCGTTCGGCGGCGCTCACCAGCTCGCGATGATGCTCGATCCCCGAAGCCACCTCGTCAAAGCCGGCGCTGAAAACCACCGCCCCGCCGCACCCTCGAGCCCCCGCCTGCTCGATCGCCGCCGGCACCGCCGCAGCCGGAATCGCCACCACCACTGCGTCGACGGCCACCGGCAGCTCGGAGACGCTCGGCACGCATTCGTGGCCGAGGACCTGACGGCGGCGCGGGTTGACTCCCCACACGGGTCCGGCAAATCCGATCGCGTCGAGGTTCAGCAGCGTCTGTCCGGCATAGCTGCCGGGCCGGTCGGTGGCGCCGACGACGGCGATCGAGGCCGGGTGCATGAGCCGCCTGAGGTCGACTTCCCGGCGCGGTCCGGCCGCCGGCGCGGCGGCGGTGGTCAATGGATCGTCACCTCGACCCCGCGGCGCTCGAGCGCCCGCGAGATGATCAGCCGCTGGATCTCGCTGGTCCCCTCCCAGATGCGATCGACGCGCAGTTCGCGCAGGAACCGCTCAGCGACATTGCTGCGCAGGTAGCCGCGCCCCCCAAACGCCTGCACCGCCCGATCGGCGCAGCGGCCTGCCGCCTCGGACACGAACAGCTTGGCCATGGCCGCCTTGGCGTGGATCAGCTTGGGGTCGGCTTGGCCATCGACCATCGTGCAGACGTGCAGCGCCAGCAGCCGGCCCAGCGTGGCGTCGGTGGCCGAATCGGCGAGCGGAAACGAGATCCCCTGATAGTCCATGATCCGCCGTCCCCCCTGAACCCGCGACAGCGCCCACGCCGTCGTCTCGTCAAGCAGCCGCCACATGGCGCCCAGGCCGTGGGTGGCGATGCCCAGGCGCTCCTCGGTAAACCACTGGCGCTGAAGCTCCTCGCCCTTGCCGATGCCGCCGATCACGGCGTCGCCGGGCACCTCGACGTCGCTGAAGCGGATCGTGGGGTGACCGTGAGGATAATTGTGGGTGAACGCGGGATCGTCGACGAACTCCACCCCGGGCGCACTTGGCTCGATCAAGAACAGCGTCGGCAGGCGGTCTGACCCGTCGACCAGGTTGGCCATCACGATCAGCACCCGGGCCACGTCCCCGGAGGTGACAAACCACTTCTCGCCGTTGATCCTGTACCCGCCCGCGGAGGCGACGGCGGTGGTGG
>DASXJY010000095.1:0-8614 GCA_036497115.1 Solirubrobacteraceae bacterium | reverse complement strand
AGCGCCATGGCCAGCGGATAGAGCAAAAGCAAGGGCCGCACCCCGCGGCGCACGCGACGCGAGGGTGTCGCATAAGCCTGCGGGGTTATACGAACTTGATAACCCACGGGGGGCTCCTGTTGGCGCCAGCGGCGCTCGATCGAGCCAACAACGGTTTGTTGCGCTTGATCCACGTCGCGTCACTGACCGGTCGCGTAGGAGAGGGTCATCCTGGGACGTGGTGAGTCTGGTGCCGGTGTACGCGAACTCGGATGACCCACGTCGGGCGCGGTTGGCCGCGGTGCCTATATCCGCTGGCGCCGGCCCCCGGTCCTCAGCAGCCATGCCGAATAACCGGCCATATGTTCCGGTTAAACGGCCAGGCTCAAGCAATCGCGGGCGGCGGGCGGGGCAAGAGCGTTGTTGATCGTTGATAACCGACCGCACGCGCTCCGGGTTTACGCGACACCCTCATCGCAAAGCAGCAGCCGTCCGCCTAGGGGGTGGCGCTGGGGGTGCGGCTGCCGTTCCGAGGCGTGTTCGTAAGCCGGTTAGTGGGAGCCGGTCGGCGCTGAACCCGCTGGTTGGCGCTCCCGTACCCTGCTCGTTCGTGGAGCAAGTGTTCAACGAGCTGCTGTCGCGTCCGGCCGGCGTGCGCGCGTTCTCGCAACAGCGCTGGCCGTCGTTCTCGGAGTGCGCGCCCTCAGGCCGGACCAGGCTCGACGCCCTGGCGTGCTGGCTTCAGGACATCGCCTACGCCGATGTCGCTGACGCCGGCCTGGAGTCGGCAGCGGTGTGGGTGGTCCGGCGGACCCGCATCCGCGTGCGCCGGTTTCCGCGCTTCGGTGAGCGTTTTGCCCTAACCACGTTCTGCAGCGGCCTGGGCCGGATGTGGGCCGAGCGTCGCACCGACGTGGTCAGGGTCGGCGAACGCAGCGAACCGGTGGCCGATGTCGAGGCGGTGTCGCTCTGGGTCCACCTCGACACCGAGCAGTGGCGTCCGGTACCGCTGACAGATCAGGAGATCGCCGCCTACACCGGGACCGAGCCCCACCGCAAGGTCAGCGCCCGGCTGCGCCATCCGCTCGTCCACGAGTCAGCCGACGGGGCGGTGAGCTGGACGTTTCGGGCCACCGAGTGTGACATCGCCGACCACGTCAACAACGCCGCCTACTGGCAGCCGCTGGAGGAGGAGCTTCTGGGCGGCCCCGATCCGGAGCAGATAGACGTCGAGCTGGAGTACCGCTCGCCCTCCCAGCCCGGGCGCAAGCGGTTTTTGCGCCACGGCCACCGGCGGTGGCTGGTCGGCGAGGATGGCCAGCTGCACGCCTCGATCGCGATCGCCAGCCCCGATGGCCGCTGACGCCGAGGCGATCCTGCGGGCCGCTCGGCGCCCGCTGGTGATCGGCATCGGGGGCGGGGGAGATGTGGTGGGGGCCCTGGCCAGCGCCGAGCTGATGCGGATCTACGATGGTGCCGACGCGCTGGTGGGCGGCCTGAGCTGGGAGCGGCGGCCGATCGACCCGGTGGCCGGGCCGCGCCGCAGCGATGAGATCGAGGGTGCTCAGACCGTGGCCCCGGGGGTCCTGCTGGCCGGTCCGCGGACCCGCGTGCGCGAGCGCGAGCTCTACTTCGGCGAGTCGCGGATGGCGGCGTTTCTGGACCGCCCCACCCTGCTGATCACCCTCGAGCAGGGACCGGCGGAGCTCGCCGAGTCGCTGGAGCGGGCCGTGGCCGAGCTGCACCGGGACCTGCTGCTGTTCGTCGACGTCGGCGGCGACGTCCTGGCCCAGGGCGACGAGCCAGGCCTGCGCAGCCCGCTGTGCGACGCGATCCTGCTGGCCGCTGCTCAGCGCCTCCAGGACGCCGGCGCTCCGGTGCTGCTGGGAATCTTCGGGATCGGCTGTGACGCCGAGCTGACCACCGATGAGGTGATGGACCGGCTGGCCGCGGTGGCCGCCGCGGATGGATGGTGCGGCGCGCGCGGGCTCACCGAGGCGGTGGCCACCCGGCTCGAGCGGGCCATGGAGCTGGTCCACACCGAGGCCAGCGCGCAGGCGGTGCGGGCATTTCGGGGGGCCGCCGGGCGGGTGGCGATCCGCGGCGGAGCGCGGAGCTTTGAGCTCAGCCCGGCGGCGGCGCTGACCTTCTATCTCGACGTCGGGGTCACCTACCGCACCGCCGGGCGATTGGCCCGCGCGGTGGCCGAAGCGGCGACGCTCGACGAGGCCAACCAGGCCCTGGGGCGCCTCGGGGTCCGGACCGAGCTCGATCTGGAGCGCGAGGCGATGGCCGAGGATCCGGGAGGGCGGCGCTGAGGCGCGCTGGCTACGGCGTGAAGACGATCTTGCCGACCAGATCGCCCGCGAGCATCGCCGCAAAGCCGTCGCGGGCGTCAGCCAGCGCCATCGTGGCGTGGACCGTGGGGCGGATGTCGCGCTCCAGGCAGAAGCGGATCAACCGCTCCAGCTCGTCGCGAGTGCCCATCGTCGAGCCCACCACCGAGAGCTGCAGAAAGAACACCCGGGTGAGCTCGGCCGCCGGGGCGTCGCCGGAGGTGGCGCCGGAGACGACCAGCGTCCCGCCCGGCTTGAGCGAGCGGATCGAGTGGGCCCAGGTCGCCTTGCCGACCGTCTCCATCACGGCGTCGACGCGCTCGGGCAGGCGGGCGCCGGACTCGAAGGCCTGATCGGCGCCGAGCTTGAGTGCCTCGGCACGCTTTTGCTCCGACCGGCTGGTCACCCACACCCGCACCCCGGCGGCGCTGCCGAGCACCGTCACCGCGGTGGCCACTCCGCCACTGGCCCCCTGCACGAGCACGGTCTGGCCGGGCGTCACGTTGCCCCGCGTGAACAGCATCCGGTAGGCCGTGAGCCAGGCGGTGGGAAGGCAGGCGGCGTGTTCGAAGGACAGCTCGGGCGGCTTGGGGACCAGGTTTCGCCTCGGCACCGCCACTGTCTCGGCCAGCGCTCCCTGATGGCGCTCTGACAGCAGCGAGCGCCGCGGGTCAAACGTCTCATCGCCGCGCCAGTCGTCGCTTGAAAGGACCGCGTGGACGACGACCTCGTTGCCGTCGGCGTCGAGCCCGGCGGCGTCGCAGCCGAGGATCATCGGCAGCTTGTCCTCGGACAGGCCGACACCCCGCAACGACCACAGGTCGTGGTGGTTGAGCGAGGCCGCTCTGACCTGGACCGTGGTCCAGCCGGGGGGCGGGTCGGGGTCCGGGCGCTGGCCGATCTCCAGCCCGGATAGCGGGTCCTCGGGGTTGATGGTCTTGGCGTAGGCGGCAAGCATGGCGCTCGGCGGGAAGCTACCGGCTGTCCGGCCCGGACGGGGTCCCGGTCCCCCGGGGTCAGCGCCGGCCGAGCTTGAGCGCCGACATGACCCGATCGACATCCTCGGGGGCCAGCGGCCCGGGCTCCAGAACCGGCTGCTCGTCAGGCCGGGCGGCCAGTCCCCGCAGCGTGATGGCCAGAAAGCGGCGCCACAGCTCGGGCTGCACATCGCGCGCGGCGTCGATGATCGTGGCCAGCATCAGCTGGATCACCGGCACGTCCTGAGGCTCGATGTCGGCGCGCAGTTGCCCCGTCGCCTGAGCGCGGCGGACCAACTCGGTCCCCAGCGGCAACAGCCGGCCGCGGAGCTTGCTGATGCGCTCGAGCCCGTCGGGCATGCCGGTAATCAGCTCCCGCAGCCCCCGGTCGGCGGCCTGTAGCTCCAGCGCGCCCTCGAGAAACCGCGACAGTCCCTGCCACGGGTCGGGATCGGCGATGGCGGCGTTCATCAGCCCGACCAGGTCCTCGAGGCGCTGTTCGAACAGGCTGTCGATCAGCTGCTTTTTGTCCGGAAAGCGGCGGTACACGGTCCCCACGCCGACCCCGGCGTGATGGGCGATGTCGTTGAGGGTGACGCCCAGACCGCGCTCGGCGAACAGCTCCCGGGCAGCGTCGAGGATCCGCTGCCGGTTGCGCTCGGCATCGGCCCGCAGGGGCCGCTCGGCTTCCTGATCCTGCCCTTGACTTGACTGGCCGCTGACCGTGATTGCGGTCACACGGTAGCAAAGCGGATTGACGATATCCACTTAGCTTGGTAGCCTCAGAGATGAAACGGATACTGTCCGTCCACTTAGCCCACATTGCGGAGCCTTCGATGAACCATCCCAACCCCCACCACGCCCGGCGCTGGGCCATCCTGGCGATCCTGGGCATCGCTCAGCTGATGGTCGTCCTCGACGCCACGATCGTCAACATCGCGCTGCCTTCGGCCCAGAAGGCGCTGCACTTCTCAAACGACAACCGGCAGTGGATTGTCACCGCCTACTCGCTGGCCTTCGGCAGCCTGCTGCTGCTCGGCGGCAAGATCTCCGACCTCTTCGGCCGCAAGTGGACGTTCATCGCCGGACTGGCCGGGTTCGCGGTCGCCTCGGCGGTGGGCGGGGCGGCGCAATCGTTCGGGATGCTGACCGCCGCGCGGACGCTTCAGGGCGCGTTCGGCGCGTTGCTGGCGCCGGCCGCCCTGTCGCTGTTGACCACCACCTTCACCGAGACCAGGGAGCGCAACAAGGCCTTCGGCATCTATGGCGCGATCGCCGGGAGCGGGGCGTCAGTCGGCCTGCTGCTCGGAGGCGTCCTGACCCAGACGCTGAACTGGCGCTTCAGCATGTACGTCAACCTGCTGTTCGCGATCGTCGCCGTGGCCGGCGCGGCGGTGCTGCTGCACAACGTGCGGCCGGCCGAGAAGCCGAGGATCGACCTCCCCGGGACCGTGACCGTCTCGGCCGGGCTGTTCGCACTCGTCTACGGCTTCAACCACGCCGAGACGACGAGCTGGGCCAATTCGCTCACCGTCGCCGTGCTGGCGGCCGGCGTGCTGCTGCTCGGGGCCTTCGTCTGGCTCGAGCGTCGAAGCACCCACCCGCTGCTTCCGCTGCGCGTCGTGACCGACCGAAACCGCGCCGGCGCCTTTGTCTCGATGCTGCTGGCGGCAGCGGCGATGTTCGGCGTGTTTTTGTTCTTGACCTACTACCTGCAGCAGAACCTCGGCTACACGCCGATCCAGACCGGCCTGGCCTTCCTGCCGATGACCGCGGTGATCATGGTGGTCGCCGTGGTCGCCACGACGCGGCTGCGCGGCCGCCTCGGTCCGCGCGTGCTGGTCTCGGCCGGCATGCTCTGCGGCGCCGCCGGGATGCTGTTGTTGACCGGGATCGGCGTCAGCTCCAGCTACGCGTCCGACATCCTGCCCGGGCTGCTGGTCATGGGGGTCGGGCTGGGGCTGATCTTCTCGACCGCGATGAACAGCGCCACGCTCGGGGTCAGGGCCACCGACGCCGGCGTGGCCTCGGCGACGGTCAACGCCAGCCAGCAGGTCGGTGGTTCGCTGGGGATTGCGCTGCTCTCGACGCTCGCGGCCAGCGCGGCTACGAGCTACGTATCGGGCTCGCGCCCGACCCCGGGGCTGATCGCCCACGCCGCCGTCCACGGTTACACCACCGCGTTCGCGGTCTCGGCGGCGATCTTCGCCCTCGGGGCGGTCGTTGGAGGGCTGCTGTTCGAGCGCCGGGCGGCGGAGGCCGAACACTCAGCGCCCGCGGGTCAGGCTGACCCCGCCGCAGACAGGATCATGGTCGCCTAGTCGTCGGGCGGGCGATACTCCCAGCCGTCGCGCGGGCTCTTGATGGCAGCCTGCGCGGCGGCGATGCGGGCGATGGGGACCCGAAACGGCGAGCACGAGACGTAGTCGAGCCCGGCCTGGTGAAAGAACTCGATCGACTCCGGATCGCCGCCGTGCTCGCAGCAGACGCCGAGCTTCAGCTTCGGGTTGGACTCACGCCCCACCCAGGCGCCGAGCCGGACCAGCCATCCCACCCCAGGCTTGTCGATCGTCTCAAACGGGCTGCGGTCGATGATCTTGCGCTCCAGATAAGTGGGGACGAACTTGGACTCGACGTCGTCACGCGAGAAGCCCAGCGCGGTCTGGGTCAGGTCGTTGGTGCCGAACGAGAAGAAGTCGGCAAACCGCGCTATCCGGTCGGCGACGAAGCAGGCTCGGGGGAGCTCGATCATCGTGCCCACCGTGTAGTCGCGGCCGGGCCGGAGGCCCTCCTGGTCGCCGACCCTTACCACCAGCTCGCGCATCAGCTCGATCTCGTGCTCGTAGTCGACGAGCGGGATCATGATCTCGGGATGGGGAGGCTCGGCGGCCGTCTTGGCGGCGCGCAGGATGGCGTGGACCTGCATCTCGTAGATCTCCGGGTAGAGGATCCCCAGACGACAGCCGCGGGTCCCCAGCATCGGATTCTCCTCTGAGATCTCGTGGACGCGGTCCAGCAGCCGCTCGAGCTCGGGGAGGTCGTCGGTCTCCTCGATCCGGGCCCGCTCGACCTGCGCCGCCAGGTCGGGGAGGTTGGGCAGGAACTCGTGCAGCGGCGGGTCGAGCAGCCGAACCGTGACCGGCAGGCCGGCCATGGCCTGAAACAGCCCCTCGAAGTCCTCCTGCTGGAGCGGCAGCAGCTCAGCGAGGGCATCGCGCCGCTCCTCGGGGCTGTCGGCCATGATCATCGCCCGCATCTTCGGCTGGCGGTCCTCGGCCATGAACATGTGCTCGGTGCGGCACAGGCCGATCCCCTGGGCGCCGAGCTCACGAGCGCGGCTGGCGTCCTGGGGCGTGTCGGCATTGGTGCGCACGTCGAGGATGCGCAACTCGTCGGCCCACTCCAGGACCTGCTCGAAGTTCGCGTCGACGGTGGCCTCCACCAGCGGCACGTCGTCGACCGTCACCCATCCCTTGGTGCCGTCGATGGCGATCCGGTCGCCCTCTTTCAATTGGATCCCGCTCGGTCCGTTGACGGTGACAGTCTTGGCGGCCAGGTCGATCACCACCGCGTCGGCGCCCACCACCGCCGGTCGACCCATCCCGCGCGCGACCAGCGCCGCGTGCGAGGCCTTCCCGCCCTCGCTGGTGAGGATGCCCTTGGCGGCCTCGAAGCCGGCCACGTCGGCGGCGTCGGTGAACGGACGCACCAGGATCACGTCGCGCCCCTCGCGGGCGGCGGCGACGGCGCCGGCGGCGGTGAACACCACCTCACCCTTGGCGGCGCCCGGGGAGGCGTTGACGCCGGTGGCCAGCACTTCAAAGTCCGCCTTGGGGTCGAAGGTGGGGTGCAGCAGCTGATCAAGCGACGCGGGATCGATCGTCGCCAGCGCGCGCTCCCGGGTCAGCAGCCCCTCGCCGACAGCATCCACGGCGAAGCGGACCGCCGCCTGGGCGGGACGCTTGGCATTGCGGGTCTGGAGCATGAACAGCCGCCCCTCCTCGACCGTGAACTCGGTGTCCTGCATGTCCTCGTAGTGACGCTCGAGCCGGCGCAGGATCTCCATCAACTCGGAGTGAACCTCGGGCAGCCACTCCTTCATCTCGGCGATGTCACGCGGCGTGCGCACGCCGGAGACGACGTCCTCACCCTGGGCGTTGGGCAAAAAGTCACCGCTGGGCTCCGGCGCCCCGGTGACCTCGTCACGAGAGAAGGCGACCCCGGAGCCGGAGGTGTCGCCCTTGTTGCCGAACACCATCTGCTGGACGTTGACGGCGGTTCCCCAATCGTCGGGGATCCGATTCATCCGCCGGTAGGAGACGGCGCGCTCTCCGACCCACGAATCGAACACCGCGCGGATGGCCAGGCGCAGCTGGTCGGTGGGATCCTGTGGGAAGTCCTCCTCGGTGTGGCTGCGGTAGATCTCCTTGAACCTCTCGGTGAGAAGGCGCAGGGCGTCCACGTCCAGCTCGGTGTCCTCGGTGACGCCGCGCTCCGACTTGGCCTGGGCGATCGCGTCCTCGAAGCGCTCGCCGGCGATCCCGCGGGAGACGTTGCCGAACATCTGCACGAAGCGGCGGTAGGAGTCCCAGGCGAAGCGGTCGTTGCCGGTCGCCGTGGCCAGACCGAGCACCGACTCGTCGTTGAGGCCCAGGTTGAGCACCGTGTCGAGCATCCCGGGCATCGATTCCCGGGCCCCGGAGCGGACCGACACCAGCAGCGGATCATCGCGATCGCCGAGTCGCTTTCCCGAGTGGTTCTCGAGCCGGGCGAGACCCTCCGCGACCTCCTCGGCCATGCCCTCAGGCTCTTGGCGGTCGTGGCGCATGTACTGCACGCAGGCCTCGGTGGTGATCGTGAACCCGGCCGGGACCCGCTCGGCGCCGAGCACCCGAGTCATCTCGGCCACGTTCGCTCCCTTGCCCCCCAACAGCTCGCGCATGTCCTTGGAGCCGTCGGCGAAGTCGTAGACCCACTGCGCCATCAGACGGCGATCCTATCCGGCCCCTCCGGCTCGCCGCCGCGCCGGTTTAGTTACACCCGGCTGGGGTAGGCAATCAGTGACCGAGGGAGGTCAGAGATGTCGCAGCAACGCCCCCGCCGTTCGCAGTCCGCGTCAACCGGCAGCGGTCCCGCCTCTGGGCGGCGCGACCCCAGTCCGCTGGCCCGGCTGGATCGTCTTCCGGTCTGGCCCTACGAGCGCAAGCTGCTCTGGGTGGTAGGGGCCGGTTACTTCTTCGCCTTCTTCGACATCGTGACGATCTCCTTCGCCGTGCCGGTGATCGCCTCACAGTTCCACGTCGCCAAGAGCACTGTCACCCT
>DASXJY010000094.1:0-3083 GCA_036497115.1 Solirubrobacteraceae bacterium | reverse complement strand
GCCTACGACCCCGGCACCGGCGAGGCGCAGCCGTTTCGCTCCGGCTACGTCAACGTCGAGTGCGCGCCGGATGAGCCAACGCAGGTCTGACCGGGACGGGGTTGGGCGCAAATCGGCGCTTCGCGAGCGAGCCACGCGTGCACAACGTGCCGCGGGCGGCGTTCCCGACTAGGCCGGGCGCAGTTCAGCGCCCCCGGGGTGCAAAGGGGCGCCCACAGTCGCGAAGGCGGTCAGGCGGTCAGGCGGTGGACGTTGTGCACCCTCTCGACCCTCCTTCCCCAGCCAAAAGCGCCCCCCGCCACCCCGCAGGCGGACATTCTGGAGCGAGGCTTTGGCGTCCGAGCGGGCTTCGCTCTGTACGGCTCAGCAGGTGGTCGCGGTGGAGCGAGGCGGGTCCGGACGCCCGTCGCGCGCTCTGGAATGTCCGCACCGATGGCGTTCGCAGCCAGGGGCCGGGGAACGGCGGAAACCCCGCGCGGGCCGGACGTACACGGTGCCCAGGGCCGGACGTACAACGGTGCCCAGGGCCAGACGTACAACGGCGCTCAGGCCCCGTCTGACCCCTTGGTCTCCGAGGCCAGCTCCCGGCGCAGCGCCGCGTACGCGCTCTCTCCCCGGCGCGCCTGGATCACCTGGCGCTTTAGGCGCCCCCGGTAGGCCTCGAGCGAGCCGTCGCCGCGCACGTCGACGCCGGCGCGAACGCTGGCAACCAGGCGCTCGGGACCCGACAGCTCGAGCCGGGCCGAGACCTGCTCGACGGGCTCGAAGCGCCTGATCTTGGCGTCGACCGGCCGGTTGGAGTCCGACGCCGCGGCGGCCAGCTCCCGCGCCCGCTGCTCGAGCGCGTCGAGCGCTTCGCCCAGTCCGCCGAACACCTGTCGCTTGACCTTCGGCCCAGCCCGGACGGTCAGCTTCCAGCGCACCCGGCGATCATCGCAGCCGGCACGGCCGTGGGCTGGCCCATCTCCCGCGGGAGGTCGAACTCGACCTCGGTGACCTCGTCCAGCCGGCGGATGTGGAGCGGGCCGGCGGCGACCGTCTTCATCAGGCGGTAGACCGCGAGGTTGTCAGACAGCGTCGTGGCCACGAAGCGCCGGATGCCGCGCTGGACCGCCGCCGCCGCCAGCCGGCCCAGCAAGGCCACGCCAAGCCCCTGGTCCTGGTAGGAGTCGCGGACGACGATCGCAAACTCGGCCGCGCCGGGATCGTCGGCCAGCCGCACGAACCGAGCCACCGCGACTATCTCATCGCCGTCGACGGTGACCAGCGCGACGTGGTCGGAGCCGTCGATGTCGACCAGGTAGTGGACATCGGCCAGAGTCAGCTCAGGCTTGGTGCTGAGAAATCGCCGGTACTGCGACTCGGGCGACAGGCGCGCGTGGGAGACGCGCAGCCGCTCGCCGTCGTCGGGCCGGATCGGCCGGATCTCGATGCAGTTGGAGCTGTGCGACGACACGTCCACAACCACGACACTAGGGCCCAGCGGCCGTCGGTTATGTGGGGCTGATCACATGCTCCCCGGCGCCGCCGGCGCCGGGGGCAAAGGCCGGCGGGCCCGGCCCGCCAAGACGGTGCTCAGTGGCTGCCGTTGCGCTCGGAGACCGGGACGTAGTCCAAGCCGCGCGCACCGGTGTAGATCTGGCGGGGACGGGCGATCTTCTGCTCGGGGTCGTCGATCATCTCCAGCCACTGGGCGATCCAGCCGCTGGTGCGCCCGATCGCGAACAGCACCGGGAACATCTCCACCGGCATCCCCAGCGCCTCGTAGATCAGGCCCGAGTAGAAGTCGACGTTGGGGTACAGCTTGCGCTCGATGAAGTACTCGTCCTCCAGAGCGATCTTCTCGAGCTCGGTGGCGATCTCCAGCAGCGGGTTCTTGCCCGTCACCTCGAAGACCTCTTCGACCGCCTTCTTGATGATCTTGGCTCGGGGATCGAAGTTCTTGTAGACCCGGTGCCCGAATCCCATCAGCCGCTCGTCGCCGTTCTTGACCCCCTTGATGAAGTCGGGGACCTTGTCCTTGTCGCCGATCCGCTTGAGCATCCGCAGCACGGCCTCGTTGGCTCCCCCGTGCAGCGGCCCGTACAGCGCGGCTACGCCGGCGGCGACGGCCGAGTACGGGTCTACCTGCGAGGAGCCGACGCTGCGCACCGCGCTGGTGGAGCAGTTCTGCTCGTGGTCGGCGTGGAGGATGAACAGGACGTCGAGCGCGTGCTCGAGCCGCGGGTCAGGCTCGTACTTGAGCTCGGTCATCGTGTAGATCATCGACAGGAAGTTGCCGGCGTAGCTCAGGTCGTTGTCCGGGTAGACGTAGGGCTTGCCCTGGTTGTGGCGGAAGGAGAAGGCGGCCAGCGTCGGCATCTTGGCGATCAGCCGGATCACCTGCATGTAGCGGGCCTCGGGATCCTTGATCGCGTGGGCCTCGGGATAGAAGGTCGAGAGGGCCCCGACCGACGCCAGCAGCATCCCCATCGGGTGGGCGTCGTAGCGAAAGCCCTGCATGAACTCCTTGACGTTCTCGTGCACGAAGGTGTGGACCGTGATCTCCTGGTCCCACTCCTCCAGCTGCTTCTGGTTGGGAAGCTCCCCGTGGACCAGCAGGTAGGCGACCTCCAAGTAGCTCGACTTCTCGGCCAGCTGCTCGATCGGATAACCGCGGTACTCGAGGATCCCCTTCTCGCCGTCGATGAACGTGATCGCCGACCGGCACGACGCCGTCGCCATGTAGGCGGGGTCGTAGGTCATCAGACCGAAGTCGTCGTCGTGGGTCTTGATCTTGCGCAGCTCGGTGGCCCGGATCGTGTTGTCGTCGATCGGGATCTCGTACTGCTTGCCGGTCCGGTTGTCGGTGACGGTGAGGGTGTCGCCGGACGTTCCGGCGTCCGCGCCATCCCTGTCTTGCTTGGTCTCAGTCGTCATGGAACTCCTGTCAAGCGGTTGCCGGGGGGTCCTCCGCCCGGCCTTTTTTGCGAGCAGGACGACCGCTGAAGACTCTAGTACCCCCGACCGCTCGGCGGTACGCCTTTGGACCGGATCAGGGACTGGTGAGGATGCCGGCGGCGATCGCGATCACCATCAGCACG
>DASXJY010000093.1:0-6909 GCA_036497115.1 Solirubrobacteraceae bacterium | reverse complement strand
AGGAGTTCTACCGGGCCTGGGACGAGGGGCGAAGGCCGGTCTGGCAGGGACGATGAGCGAGCTCATCAACTCGCCTGAGCTGGCCCCGCCGGCCGGCTTCTCGCACGCCGTCAAGGCCGGCGAAACCGTCTACCTGGCCGGGCAGACCGCCACGACGCCGGACGGGAAGATCGTCGGTCACACGGTCGCCGAGCAGTTTGACCAGGCCGCTGCCAACCTGATGACCGCGCTGCGCGCCGCCGGCGGCGGCCCCGAGGATCTTGTCTCGCTACAGGTATTCGTGACCGCGGTGGCGGAGTACAAGCAGTCGCTGTCAGAGCTGGGCCTGGTGTGGCGTCGCCACTTCGGCCGCCGTTATCCGGCGATGGGGCTGTTCGGCGTCACCGAGCTGTTTGACCCGGCGGCCAAGGTCGAGCTGATGGGCGTCGCCGTGCTCGCGCCGGCATGACGGCGAGCGCGCTCGATCTCCACCTCACCGCCGACCAGCGCGAGCTCTACGACAGCACTCGCGAGCTGGCCGCCACCACGCTGAAGCCGATCGCCGACGCCGGCCAGCCCGGCCGCGTCAACCGGCCGCTGATCAAGGCGCTCGCCGTTCACGGGCTGCTGGGGCGCGTATTGGGTGGCGACGGCGTGGCGTGCACCGAGCTCTGCCTGATCCGCGAGGCGCTGGCTCGGGAGTGCACCGAGGCGGAGACCGCCTTCGCGCTGCAGGGGCTCGGCGCCTCGCCGATCCTCCAGGCCGGGACCGAGGCGGCACGGCAGCAGTGGATCCCCGCCGTCGCCAACGGAACCGCAGTGGCGGCGTTCGCGCTGACCGAGCCCGACGCCGGCTCCGACGTCGCCGCGCTGTCGCTGCGGGCCGAGCCCGACGGCCACGGCGGCTACCACCTCAGCGGGGAGAAGCTCTGGATCTCAAATGCCCCCGACGCCGACGTCTACACGGTGTTCGCCCGCAGCGACCCGGACGCCGCCGGCGCTCGGGGCCTGACCGCGTTCGCCATCCCCGGCGACGCCGAAGGTCTGAGCGGCGAGGCCAAGCAGCTCCTGGCCCCCCACGCGATCGGCTCGCTGAGCTTCGACGGCGTGCCCGCCACCCGCGAGCAGGTCCTCGGCGAACCCGGCGCCGGGTTCCGGGTGGCGATGCGAACGCTCGATCTGTTTCGGCCCAGCGTGGGCGCGTTCGCGATCGGGATGGCCCGCGCGGCGCTCGATCTCGCCACCGACCACGCGCTCACGCGCCAAAGCTTCGGCAAGCCGCTATCCCAGCACCAGGCGGTGTCGCACCGTCTGGCCGATCTGCGGGCCCAGACCGAGGCGGCCCGCCTGCTGGTCCACGCCGCCGCCCGCGCTCACGACCACGGACAGGCCGACGCCGCGACCGCGGCGATGGCCAAGCTGCTGGCCACCGAGACCGCCCAGCAGGCGGTGGACGCCGCGATCCAGTTCCACGGCGCCCGGGGGCTGGAGCAGGGCCACCCGCTCGAGCACCTGTATCGCGACGTCCGAGCTCCCCGGATCTACGAGGGGGCGTCGGAGATCCAGCGGGAGATCATCGCCCGCCACATGTTCAGGGCCGCCGGGGGCCCCGGATGAGCCGGACCGTGGTCGTCACCGGCGGCGCGCGGGGGATCGGTCTGGCCGTGGTCAACCGGTTCACCGCTCTCGGTGACCGGGTCATCGCCCTCGGCCGCGACCGCCGGGCGCTGGCCGCGGTCGACGGGATCGTCTGCGACGTGACCGACGAGGCCGCCGTCAGCGCCACCTTCGAGCGGATCGGCGACGTCGACGTGCTGGTCAACAACGCGGGCATCGGTGAGTCGGCGCCCCTGTCCAAGACCACGCTGGCGGCGTGGAGGCGCCATCTCGAGGTAAACGCCACCGGAGCCTTTCTCTGCATGCGGGCGGTGGTCCCCGGGATGCGGGCGCGGGGACGCGGCGCGATCGTGACCGTCGCCTCGACCGCCGGGCGACAGGGTGTCCCCTACACCAGCGCCTACACCGCCTCCAAGCACGCCGCGGTCGGGCTGACCCGTGCCGTGGCGGCCGAGGTGGCCGGTACCGGCGTGACCGTGAACGCCGTCTGCCCCACGTTCGTCGACACCGAGATGACCCAGCGGACGATCGACAACATCGTGCAGCGAACCGGCCGCACGCCTGAGGAGAGCGCGCGGGCGCTGACCGACAGCACTGCGCTGGGACGGCTGCTCGATCCCGACGAGGTGGCCGACGCGGTGGTCTTTCTGGCCTCACCGCAGGCGGCGACGATCAACGGCCAGGCGCTGGTCGTCGACGGTGGGGGGATCCAGGCCTAGACCGGTTCGGAGTCCCCGAGCGTCTGCGGAACTCCGAAGCGCCCCAGCAGCCCGTCGTCGCGAAAGCGCGTGATCGAAGCGATCCCGTCGCCGCGGACGCCGAGCACGAACAGGCCGGATCGCACCCACTGGCCGCCGGACTGCAGATAGTAGGCGTAGGCGGGCTGGCCGTTGGCCGCGGTGGCCACGAACCGCCACGGTCCCTTGCGCGTGTGCCGGCGGCTGCGCAAAAACTCGGCCACGGCGCCGCGGCCCTGGTGCCACTCGGGCTCGGGCGGCATCGAGACGATCGCGTCGTCGGTCAGCAGCGCGACGATCGCGTCGATGTCATCGCGCTCGAACGCCTCGGCAAACCTGTCCACCAGCTGGCGCTCGCTGCCGGTCAGCGGGACCGCCAGGCGCTCGCGCTGCACCGGAACCCGGGACTCCAGCAGCGCCCGCGCTCGCTGCAGGGCGCTGTTGACCGAGGCCGGGCTTGAGCCGAGCATCTCGGACACCTCGTCGGCGTGGAAGCCGAGCACGTCACGAAGGACCAGCACCGCCCGCTGGCGCGGCGCCAGGTGCTGCAGGCCGGATACGAAGGCCAGCGCGATCGACTCCTTGGCCTCGTAGCGAGCCTCCGGTCCCGGGCCCGCGTCGGCGATGCCCTCGAGCAGGAGGTCGGGATACGGCTCCAGCCAGGAGATCTCGGCGAAGCGCTCTGACACCGGCTGCCCCGAAGACCGCGGGCTGGCCACCGGCTGGGGCCTCCGCGAGCCTTCGCGCAGCGCGTTCAGGCACCGGTTGGTGGCAATCGTGTAAAGCCAGGCCCGCAGCGAGGAGCGGCCCTCGAAGCGCTCGAGCCCGCGCCAGGCGGCCAGCATCGTCTCCTGGAGCAGGTCCTCGGCGTCCTGGAGCGAGCCGAGGATCCGGTAGCAGTGCAACTGCAGCTCGCGGCGGTAGGGCTCGGTCAGCTCGGCGAACGCCGCCTCGTCGCCGCGCTGGGCCCGGGCCAGCCTGGTTCCCACCGTCAACTCGTCGCTCACATCACGCATTCAAGAGGACAAGACACCGGGGCGGGCGCAAATTCATCGCTCAATTTGCTCGGGGCGGCGGGGTCTCATCGTCCAGTCAAGGCGAAAGCCGAAACGAGACTGGAGGAACCGTGTCTGCCGACCTGACAACCAAGCCAACCGCCGCCCGCCAGCGCTGGGTCCTGATCCTGGCCTCGGTGGCGTCGCTGATGGTGGCCCTCGACGTGCTCGTGGTCTCGACCGCCCTCGGGGCCATCCGCAACCACTTCGGCGCTTCGCTGAACGAGCTCGAGTGGACGGTCAACGCCTACAACCTCAGCTTCGCCGTGCTGCTGATCCCGGCCGCCGCGCTCGGCGACAGGCTGGGTCGCCGGCGGCTGTTCGCCGTTGGGCTCGGCCTGTTCGTGGCCGCCTCGGCGGCCTGCGCGCTGTCTCCCAGCGCCGGGCTGCTGATCGCCTCCCGCGCCGTCCAGGGCTCGGCGGCGGCACTCGTCGCGCCACTGTCGCTGTCGTTGTTGAGTGCCGCCTTCCCGCCCGAGCGCCGCGGCTGGGCGCTGGGCGTCTACAGCGGCATCACCGGCCTGGCCGTGCTCAGCGGGCCGGTGATCGGCGGCGCGGTGACCCAGGGACTGGCCTGGCAGTGGGTGTTCTGGATCAACGTGCCGATCGGCCTGGCCGCGATCCCGCTCGTGCGGTCCAAGATCGCCGAGAGCTACGGGCCGCGCGCCCGGCTGGATCTCCCCGGCCTGGGGCTGGTCAGCGCCGCCGCCGTCGGGATCGTCTACGCCCTGATGCGCGGCAACGCGGCCGGCTGGGGCAGCACCGAGGTGCTGGGGAGCCTGGCCGCGGGGATCGTGCTGCTGGCCGCGTTCGTGGTCGTCGAGCGTCGCGTCCCCGAGCCGATGCTGCCGCCGCGGCTGTTTTCATCGCGGGCCTTCTCGGCCGGCGCCGGGGCCAACTTCCTGCTCTCCTGCGCCCTGTTCAGCGCCGTCTTCTTCATGGCCCAGTTCCAGCAGGTATCGCTCGGACAGGGACCGCTTGACTCCGGCCTGCGGCTGGTGCCGTGGACGGCGACGCTGTTTGTCGTGGCGCCGCTGGCCGGCTCGATGGTCAACCGGGTCGGCGAGCGGCCGCTGGTCGTCTGCGGCCTGGTGCTGCAGGCCGCGGGCATGGCCTGGATCGCGCTGATCGCCACACCCGGCCTGGCCTTCGGGGCGACGATCGCTCCACTGGTGATGGCCGGGGCGGGGATCTCGATGGCCATCCCAGCGGCGCAGAACGCGGTCATGAGCGCCGTCCCGGCGGCCGATCTCGGCAAGGCGTCGGGGGCGTACATGACGATGCGCCAGCTCGGCGGGGTGTTCGGCCTGGCGATCGTGGCGGCGGTATTCGCCGGCGCCGGGAGCTACGCCTCGGCGGCGGCCTTCGGGGACGGCTTCGCCCCGGCGATCGCGGTCTCGGCGGCGTTCTCGCTGGCCGGCGCGGTCACCGCCTTGGCGATCCCGGGCCGTCGGGCGCCGACCGAGACGCCATCACTGGCCGCTGCGGCTCCGGTCGCCGCCGAAGTCGCGGGATAGCTGGGCGACAGCGCCAGGTGCGACTCGGGTTCAAAACCCACCTGAATGTGGCGGCTTTTTGACTTTTGATCGTTGAGCTTGGTACTAGACCGGAATGGAGACGCACCTGGCCGACCTGGCCGGCGAAGGTTCGCCCTCCGGACACCGCACGCTTGCCGAGAAGGCATTCGAGGTGCTGCACAGAGCGATCATCGCCGGCCGCCTGCCCCCCGGAGCGCGACTCCCGATCGAGGACCTGGCCGAGGTCCTGAACATGAGCCCGATGCCGATCCGGGAAGCGGTCCGGCGCCTCGACGCCGCCGGCCTGGTGGAGAACATCCCCCACCGGGGAGCTCGGGTCACCGGGCTCTCGGTGGTCGACCTGGCCGAGGTCTACGAGGTCCGGCTGTCGCTGGAACCGATGGCCGTCCGCCGCGCCGCCGAGCGCTTCACCCCCGCCGACGAGGAGCGCTCGCGCCGCAGGCTGGCCGAACTCGATGCGGCGTCTGACGACAGCTCGTCGGCCACCTTCGAGGCTCACGAGGAGTTTCACTTCGCCCTCTACGACACGGCTGGGTCAACCTGGCTTTTGCGGACGATCCGCCCGGTGTGGGAGACCAGCGAGCGCTACTGCCTGGCCCTGCCGGAATCTCGCCAGCACAAGTCGCGCGCCGGCGAGCACCAGGCGATCCTCGATGCCTGCGCGGCGCGCGACGGCGATCGTGCCGCCCGGTGTCTACACGCTCACCTGGCCACCACGGCCAACAACCTCGCCGCCCGGATGGGCCACGAGCCGCTCTACGAGGTCACCTGGGAAACCGCTCGCCGGCCGCGCGGGCGCCAGCGCCCAGCTCAACGGCCCAGGTAGGCCCGCTTGAGGTCCTCGCTCTGCAGCAGGTCTGCGGCCGGGCCCGAGAGCACGATCTCGCCGGTTGACAGGACGTAGCCTCGGTCGGCGATCGACAGCGCCATGGTCGCGTTCTGCTCGACCATCAACACCGCCACGCCGGACTCGTGGACCTCCTTGATGATCCTGAAGTTCTGCTGCACGAGGGCCGGGGAGAGTCCCATCGACGGCTCGTCCATCAGCAGCAGCCGAGGCCGCGACATCAGCGCCCGCCCCATCGCCACCATCTGCTGCTCGCCGCCCGAGAGGGTCCCGGCGAGCTGATCGCGGCGCTCATCGAGGCGCGGGAACAGGCGGTGCACGCGCGCCAGGTCCTCGTCAAAGGTCTCGCCCGTCTGCAGCACCGCCCCCAGCTCGAGGTTCTCGCGCACGGTCATCTGACCGAACAGGCGCCGGTTCTCCGGCACGATCGCCAGGCCCATTGAGATCCGTGTGGGCACGTTGCAGTCGTTGCAGTCCACGTCGTCGATGAGCACGCGCCCAGACCGGGGCCGGACGATTCCGAGCACTGTCTTGAGTGTGGTCGACTTGCCCGAGGCGTTGCCGCCGAGCAGACACACGAGCTCGCCCTCGCCGACCTGCAGCGAGATGCCCTCCAGGATCCGCATCTGACCGTAGTACGTGGTGACGTTGTCGAGCTGGAGCAGGGTCACTAGGCCTCGGCGAGCGCTTCGGGATCCCGACCGATGTAGGCCTCTACGACGCTCGGGTGCGTCGCGACCTCGTGGAAGCTGCCCTCGGCGATCTTGACCCCGTGATCGAGCGCCACGACACGATCTGAGATCCCCTCGACGACGTGCATGTCGTGCTCGATGACCAGGATCGTCAGGCCGAGCTCGTCGCGCAGCCGGCCGATCACCTCGGTCACCTGGTGGGTCTCGTTGGGATTCATTCCGGCCGCCGGCTCGTCGAGCAGCAGCAGCCGCGGTTGTGTGGCCAGCGCGCGGGCGATCTCCAGCCGGCGCCGGTTGGCGTAGGAGAGGCTGTAGGCGGGTTGCTCCCACCGGTAGCCGCTCAGGCGCTCGCCGAAGAAGCCGAGCGCCCGCTCGGCCAGCGCGTTGACCTCGCGCTCCTCGCGGCGGGCCCGGGGCAGGCGCAGGATCGACTCGGGCGGCGAG